>JAEWHQ010000175.1 GCA_023387715.1 Pseudomonadota bacterium
CCTCACCACCAAGAAACTGCATCTGCGTTCGATCATTCATGAACTGCTCTGGTTTCTCAAAGGCGATACCAATATCGCCTATTTGAAAGAAAACGGCGTTTCGATCTGGGATGAATGGGCTGATGAGAACGGTGATCTGGGGCCTGTTTATGGTGCACAGTGGCGCTCATGGCCAGCCCCTGATGGTGGCTCCATCGATCAGATCGCCAATCTTTTGCATATGATTAAAACCAATCCGCAGTCACGTCGCTTAATCGTTTCGGCGTGGAATCCTGCTTTGGTGGATGAAATGGCGCTGCCGCCATGCCATTGTCTGTTTCAGTTTTACGTGGCTGACGGCAAATTGTCTTGCCAGCTCTATCAGCGTTCAGCCGATATTTTCTTAGGTGTTCCGTTCAATATTGCTTCTTATGCATTGCTCACCATGATGATTGCGCAGGTTTGCGATCTGGAAGTGGGTGATTTCGTTCATACACTTGGTGATGCGCATCTTTATGCCAATCATTTTGAACAGGCGAAATTGCAGCTCACCCGCACGCCGAAAGCACTGCCGGTGATGACAATGAACAAACAGGTGAAAGATTTGTTTGCGTTCACCTTCGATGATTTTAAGCTGGAAGGCTATGAAGCTGATCCGAGCATCAAGGCGCCGATTGCAGTATGAGTAAAGCCATTAAAATATCGATGGTCGTGGCTGCGGCACAAAATGGTATCATCGGCAGAGAAAATGATATGCCTTGGCGCTTGTCCACTGACCTGAAGCGCTTCAAAGCGCTGACATTAGGCAAGCCGGTGATTATGGGGCGCAAGACATGGGAATCAATCGGGCGCCCTTTGCCGGGTCGCTTGAATGTCGTGATTACCCGTAATGCCGATTTTGAGTTGCAAGGTGCAAGCGTCGTTCACTCGCTGGATGAAGCAATTGCATTGGCTAAAACCCATGCGGAAAATGAGCAAATTGATGAAATTTGCATCATTGGCGGCGGCAATATTTATGCTCAGGCTCTGCCGGTGGCGGATATTGTGCATCTGACGCATGTGCTGGCTGAGATTGAAGGTGACACAGGTTTTCCAGCTCTTGATCCGGCCGAATGGCAGGTCGTTGCAAGCGAAGATGTGCCTGCTGGCGAAAAAGATAATTACCCGACACGTTATTGCGTTTATCAGCGCAAAAATGCTGTCTGACGGGTGCGCACAGGCAATTGGGCTGATTTCTTGTATAAAACTGAACTTATTCAGCCAGATATTTATCAGGAATAGCTTTAATTTGCAGGCTTTGCGTTGAAAGAGCGCAGATTGATCCCTATAAACGGGTAAGTCCATTTGAAGTCGGGAGGTCTTGGATACCTCTTGCATATCAAACGAGAGGTAAGGATGCCCTGGAGCAATCAAAATGGCGGCGGCCCGTGGGGAAGCGGCGATAATAACAATAATGGCGGACCGTGGGGGCAGGGCCCTCAAAAGCCTAAAGGCAACGGCCCCAATACCCCACCTGATCTGGAAGACATTTTGCGTAAAGGTCAGGATCGTCTGAAAAAGGCGTTTCCGGGCGGTGGTGCAGGCGGAAGCTCTGGCGGTAATTCCTTCTTTATCGTTTTAATTGCTATCGTTGGTTTTGCATTCTGGCTTTTTCAGGCTGTTTATACAGTGCAGCCGGATGAGCTGGCCGTGGAATTGCGCTTCGGTAAGCCGAAGGAAGAAATTTCTGAGCCTGGTTTGCATTTCCATTTCTGGCCGATCGAAACCTATGAAAAAGCCGAGATCGTTGAAAAGCAGATCAATATTGGCGGACAGGGTTCACGCACAGCCACACAAGGCCTGATGTTGACCGGTGACCAGAATATTGTGAATGTTCAGTTCTCAGTGCTCTACCGTGTTGAAAATCCGCGTGACTACCTCTTTAATGTGCAAAATCCCGACAGCATGGTGCAGCAGATTTCTGAAAGTGCCATTCGTGAAATTGTTGGTCGCCGTCCGGCACAGGACGTCTTCCGTGATAATCGTAGCGTGATTGCGCAAGACGTGCGCACAATCGTTCAGCAGACACTGGATGACTATAAAGCCGGTATTCAGATCAATGCGGTTTCCATTGAAGATGCAGCGCCTCCGCGTGAAGTGGCTGATGCTTTTGATGAAGTACAGCGCGCTGAACAGGATGAGGACCGTTTCGTAGAAGAAGCCAACCAGTATTCCAACCAGAAGCTTGGTCAGGCACGCGGTGAGGCGGCACAGGTTCGTGAAGATGCGGCTGCTTATAAAAACCGTATCGTTCAGGAAGCAGAGGGTGAGGCACAGCGCTTTATCTCTGTTTACGACGAATATGTAAAAGCTCCGGAAGTGACTCGTAAGCGTCTTTATCTGGAAACTATGGAACAAGTGCTGCAAAGCACCAAGAAAGTTATCGTAGAGCCGGGTCAGAGTATTGTGCCTTATCTGCCATTGAATGAACTAACGCGTTCCCGCGGTAATGAAGGAGCACAATAAGATGGCTCAGAACAGATTTCCGTTCATTGCAGGTCTGATCGCGCTCGTATGCTTGCTGGTTTATTCCTCTGTATTTATCGTTACCGAACGCCAGCAGGCTATTGTTCTGCGCTTCGGTCAGATCGTTGATGTAAAAGAAGATCCGGGCATTTATTTCAAACTGCCATTTGGCTTTTTGGAAGCTGATACCGTACAGATGATCGATGACCGTCTGTTGCGCTTTGATCTGGACGATATCCGCGTTCAGGTTGCCGGCGGTAAGTTCTATGATGTGGATGCGTTCCTCGTTTACCGCATTACCGATGCACGCAAATTCCGTCAGACAGTATCGGGTAACACCGTTCTGGCTGAACAGCGTCTGCGTACACGTCTGGATGCAGCTCTTCGTAGCGTTTACGGTCAGCGTGGCTTTGAAGCGGCTCTTTCTGAAGAGCGTTCTGGCATGATGCGTGAACTGCGTGACCAGCTGCGCCCGGATGCAACATCACTTGGTTTGACCATTGAAGATGTGCGTATTCGTCGTACAGACCTGACTGCAGAAGTCTCACAGCAGACCTTTGAGCGTATGAAGGCTGAGCGTCTGGCAGAGGCTGAGCGTTTGCGTGCGCGTGGTCGTGAAGCTGCACAACGTATTCGTGCGGTTGCTGATCGTCAGGTTGTGGAAACAATCGCTGAAGCGCGTAAGGAATCAGAAATCCTTCGCGGTGAGGGCGAAGCAGAGCGTTCAAGAATCTTTGCCGAATCTGCTTCCCGTGACAGTGAGTTCTTCTCATTCTATCGTTCGATGTCAGCTTATGGCCATGCCTTGCAGACACCGGATACCAGCATGGTGATCGCACCGGATTCAGAGTTCTTCCGCTTCTTCCGTGATGCAGGCGTTGCAAAGCCTGCAACTGGTGCTGAAGCTGCACCAGCAGTGCGTGATGCTGCCGGTGAAACCTCTGCCGCACCTGCACAGTAAAACCGGCTGTCAGGTTTAAGTGATGAATGACTTTTTAGCCGCCGTAGGACTTCTCCTCGTTTTTGAGGGGCTGCTCTACGGCGGCTTTCCTTTGATCGCAAAGCGAATGGCTTGGGATGTGACCCATGCACCTGAACAGGTTTTGCGTATTGCCGGCATCATGGCGATTGCCATTGGTGTGGGTATCGTCTGGTTGGTGCGCGGCTAAATTTTGCGCTTGTCCAATCCTTTTTGACGATACGCCTTAATCCTGCTGGAATGCGGGATCAGAAAAACCTTAAAAATCAAAATGCCTCATGACATGCCCTCATGGACAATGTGTTGTGCATAGAGTGAGGCATTGTTAATTTATGCACTTTATGGCTGCTGATTATTGCATGTTGCTTTGTTAAAGTTTTAGCATTCAGTTAGCGTGTCAGTGATTGAATATGTGATTTGAATATTGGAGCAGGGCTTGATGGTATCCGCATTTAAAACAGGATTGGTTCGCAACACGTTGCTTGCACTGAGCCTGACCGCTCTGGCACTGCCGCTTGATGTTGCTTTTAATCAGGCTGTGGCCCAGTCAACGGCTGCGGAGCTCCATGCAAAAGGCAAAGGCCCTGCCTCGGTGGCAGATCTTGCCGAAGGCTTGATTGATGCGGTGGTCAATATTTCCACCTCGCAAACAATTAAAGGCGAAGGCGATGGTATTGTTCAGGTGCCCGATGTGCCTGAAGGGTCGCCATTTCAGGAATTTTTTGACGATTATTTTAAGAAAAAAGACGAAGAGGGCGGCGATGAGCGCTCCGGCAAGGTGCAGTCTTTGGGCTCCGGCTTTGTGGTCGATGCGGAAAAAGGTTTCATCATTACCAACAATCATGTGATTGCTGATGCGGATGAAATTACCGTCAATTTTAATGATGGTGCCAAATTGAAAGCCGAGCTTGTCGGCACGGATACCAAAACCGATATTGCACTTTTGAAAGTTGACCCGAAGAAGCGCAAACTGGTTGCGGTGAAATTTGGCAATTCAGAAGCTGCCCGTATTGGTGATTGGGTAATGGCCATCGGCAATCCGTTCGGCCTTGGTGGCACAGTGACGGTAGGGATTATTTCGGCGCGTAAACGCGACATTAATTCCGGCCCTTATGATAGTTTTATCCAGACTGATGCGGCGATTAACCGTGGTAATTCCGGCGGGCCGTTGTTTGATATGGATGGCAATGTTATTGGCATCAACACGGCGATTATTTCGCCGTCGGGTGGTTCGATCGGGATCGGCTTTGCGATTCCATCTGAAATTGCCGGCAGCATTATGGATCAGCTGAAAGAGTTTGGCGAAGTGCGTCGCGGCTGGCTTGGTGTGCGTATCCAGCCGATCAGTGATGATATGCTGGAAAATCTTGGCCTCAAGGAAGCTAAAGGCGCTTTGGTTGCCGGTTTGATTGATGGAGCGGAAGTTGACAATAAAGCGCTGAAAGCCGGTGACGTGATCCTGCGCTTTGATGGCAAAGTGGTTGACACTGCACGCGATCTGCCACGCCTTGTAGCAGAAAGTGCCGTTGATGAAGTGGTTGATATTGTCATTCAGCGTGACGGCAAAGAGCAGACTGTGAAGGTCAAACTTGGCCGTATGGTCGAAGCTGAAAAAGCATCCTCATCTGCTGATGAAGAAGATGAAGAGATGATGGATGACGAAGAGCTGGAAACAGAAGATCAGGCTCCGCCGCCAGCCCTTGCACCTTCTACAGAAGAGAGCACAACCGAGAAAGGCGACAAGCCTGCGGATGAAGCCAAACCTGATACAGCCGCAATTCCTGCTGTAACAGTTCTCGGTATGAAGCTTGGCATGCTTGATGATGATATGCGTGGCATTTACGGCATTGATGAAGATGTGGAAGGCGTTGTGGTGCAGGATGTGGCACCTAATTCTGCGGCTGCCACAAAGCGCATTGAAGCCGGTGAAGTGATTGTCGATATCGGGCAGGAAGTGATGAAAACCCCTCAGGATGTGAAAAAGCGCATTGAAGCCTTGCAGCGTCAGGGACGTAAAAATGCTTTGATCATGTTGGCCTCACGCAGCGGTGAATTGCGTTTTGTGACCATCCGCATCGATTGATTTTGATAATTTTAACAAAAAAGCCGCCGGAGAAAATCATATTCCGGCGGCTTTTTTATTGTTTTTACAGTGCGTTAAACGTGATTACTCAGAATGTGATTCACGTTTTTGCAAAAATTCATTGCGGCTCATCACATAGGTGACATGTGGCTGCAAATGCGGATACTCATCGCTGACTTTCGGGTGTGAAAAATCGCGTGAAGGATCATGCTTCATGCCGATGCGCTTCATCACAGCGGTGGAGCGCTCATTATTATGCACGGCAAATGAAACGATCTCAGGCAGTTTCTTTTCCATAAAGCCATATTCGAGCAATGCATTGGCGGCCTCACTGACATAGCCTTTGCCCCATGTTTCAGGAATCAGACGCCAGCCGATTTCGACTGTGCCTTCTTTGAAGAAAGGCTCCATGCTCATGGCAACAAGACCGCAGAAGCCGATGCACTCGCCACTGTCTTTAGTTTCTAATGCGTAAAAACCATAACCGGTTTCGGTGATCATGGTATAAAGGCGGTCATAGAGTTTGTCGGATTCTTCACGGCTCAAGCGAAACGGAAAAAACTCCATAATCTGTTCGTCATGGCTGAGACGATGAACCAGTTCACGGTCTTCTTCGCGCCAGTTACGGATAATTAATCGTTCGGTTTCAAGGATAATCATTTTACAAAATCGGTCTTTCGGTAGCCCTGAATATAAAGAAGGGCGGTCAGGTCGCCGTGATCGACAACCATTTCTGCTTGTGCGGCAACGGACGGTTTGGCATGCAGTGCAACACCGCTGCCCGCAAGCTGCAACATGCCAAGATCATTGGCACCATCACCCACAGCAATCGCGTCAGCCACGGAAATGCCAAGGCGCTCAGTAATGCTTTCCAAACGCTCAACTTTGGCTTCGCGGCCTAAAATCGGATCGCTGACTTCACCGGTGAGCAGACCTTCATGGGTCAGCAATGTATTGGCACGGTGTTCATCAAAGCCGATCATCTCAGCAATGACATTGGTGAATGCTGTAAAGCCGCCGGAGACAAGTGCCGTATAAGCACCATGTTTTTTCATCGTGCGCACCAGCTCGGTGCCGCCCGGCATAAGGGTGATGCGATTGGCAATGACGTGATCAATCACGGAAAAGGAAAGACCTTTAAGAAGTGCCACGCGTTCACGCAAAGCCGGTTCAAAAGCAATTTCACCATTCATGGCACGGGCTGTAATGCCAGCCACCTGATCGCGAAAACCGGCTTCTTCGGCCAGCTCATCAATACATTCTTGCTGGATCATGGTTGAATCCATGTCTGCCAGCAGCAATTTCTTGCGTCGGGTTTCTTGTGGTTGCACAATAATATCGACCGGTTCGTCGCCGATTATCCGGGCGAGTTCACTTTTGGCTTGTTCAATGGTGATATCTTTGGGTAAAGCCAGATCACAAGCAATGCCATCTGCCAGCCAGTAAAGACCACTTGCCTTTACTGCTTCTGACGCTTTACTGCCAAGGCTTGCGCTGAGAGCGCGTGCTTCAGGGTTGGAAATCAGAGTAGCAACAAGTGGCGCAGACGATGACATGGAGCAATACCTGTAATGAGTGAAGCAGTTAAGAATGCAATCCTGATAGCCGGAGCAACGGCCAGCGGCAAGTCAGCTCTTGCACTCAAACTGGCAAAAGAACATGACGGCTATATTGTAAATACAGATTCCATGCAGGTCTATGATGTTCTGAACCTTTTGACCGCGCGGCCGCCAGAAGAAGATTTGTGTAAGGC
>JAEWHQ010000227.1 GCA_023387715.1 Pseudomonadota bacterium
CCGAAGCCGGCCATCTCATCAGTTTCGGCTTTATCCGCCATATGGTTTTATATGGTATTTTACCATGTCTGCTGATTGTCTGGGGCAAGATCGAGCATCGCCCGTTCTGGCGCAAGCTCAAGCAAAACTCTGCCTTTATTTTCCCGGCTCTGCTCATCGCAACTATTTTGTTTATCATTAATTCCAGCACATTTATCTCGGTCGGTCGCGAACATAAAGAATGGATGGCCACGCTCAATCCGGTGATGCCGGTCGGAAATGCGGTCAAACTGGGCATTCGCACCAGTAAAAACCAAAACATCATTGTTGAACCTATCGGCCTTGATGCAAAGATTGCAGATGCCGGCACCGTGACCCGCAAACCAAGACTGACCATTGTGATTGCCGGTGAAACCGCCCGCGCTGAAAGCTTCTCGCTGGGCGGCTATAATAAAGATACCAATCCTGAGCTTGCCCGTCAGGACATCACTTACTTTTCAGATACCAGCAGTTGCGGCACAGTAACAGCTGTTTCACTACCATGCATGTTTTCCATCTACACCCGCGATGAATATTCGCATGAGAAAGGACTGGCCACAGAAAGTCTGCTGGATGTTCTCAACCATGCCGGTGTGCATGTCGAATGGTGGGATAATAATACCGGTAATAAAGGCGTTGCCGAGCGTGTAGCCAATGAATCCCTGTCTGATTCAGGCAACGAGAAATATTGCAAAAACGGCGAATGTCTGGACAGCATTTTTCTGGAAAAACTGGATGGCTGGATGGCTGGCATCAAACAAGACACCGTGCTGGTTATGCATCAGCTTGGCAGTCATGGCCCTGCTTATTATCTGCGTTATCCGGACGAATATCGCCGCTTTACACCGGATTGCCGCAATACAGAATTTTCCAAATGCAGCCGTGAAGAAGTTATCAATGCCTATGATAATACAATCGCTTATACCGATCATATTATCTCCTCAGTCATTGAAAGGCTGAAAGAACAGCAGGACAAGCTCGACACATCGCTGATCTATATGTCCGATCACGGTGAATCTTTGGGTGAATTCGGCCTCTATCTGCATGGCGCGCCTTATTTTATAGCACCATCACAACAAACCCATATCCCATATGTGATGTGGCTCGGAAAAGACGCCAAAACCACCGTGGATGAAAGTTGCCTTGCACAAAAGGCAAAAGAGCCGCAATCCCATGATAAGCTGTTTCACACCGTGCTGGGCTTGATGCAGGTTAAAACCAATATCTATTCAACCGCACTGGATACGCTTTCATCATGCCACATCAAAACCGCTGATCCGGTCTTTACACAGCGCCAATGATTGAAACTGTTAAATAAAAGCTTGAAACCATAAATGAGGTGGTGGAATGTCTGATGACACTCCACCACCTATGGCTACCTGCCGGAGAATATTGCTTGAGAATTCTTCTTGTTGAGGATGACGACACACTTGGTCAGGCCGTGCGTGATCATGTGCTAGCAAGCGGCCACGCAGTCGACTGGATGCAAACCGCAGAAGATGCGACACTGGCGGCAACAACCGTTGCCTATGGTTTGATCCTGCTTGATCTTCGTCTGCCGGATGGCAGCGGCCTTAATATTTTATACCGCTTGCGACAAGCAGGAAACACGGTGCCGGTTATTATTCTTACCGCACATGATCAAATCTCTGACCGTATCGAAGGCCTGAATGCAGGTGCGGATGACTATCTGGTCAAACCATTCAATCTCGATGAATTAACAGCACGTATGATTGCCGTTTCGAGGCGCTATAGCAGCAACAGTGTGCCTGTTATGCATCTTGGCGACCTGGAAATTAAAATCGCTGAACGCAGCATCCAGTCACCTGCGGGTGAAGTGATTTTATCAGGACGCGAATGGGCGGTGCTCGAATGCCTGTTACACCGCACCAATGCGATTGTCTCCAAAGCCCAGATCGAAGAAGCACTTTATGCCTTCGGTTCAGAGATCGAAAGCAATACGGTTGAAGTTTATATCAGCCGGTTACGCAAAAAAATCGGTCGCGATAAAATCAGTACTGTGCGCGGCGTTGGTTATAAAATTGAGGACAGAACATGAAGTCTCCCAGCCTCATCCGACGCCTCATGTTTTCTGTCACCGCAGCTGTTATCTCTTTTTGGGTCGTTGCAGCGGTCGGCGGCATCTTAGTGATGCATGACGAATTTTCAGAAATTTTCGACAGCGCATTGCAAGAAACGACTGAGCGTTTGGCACCACTCATTATCGACGACATTATACATAATGATCGTACTGATGAAGCCATTGCGCTGGAAAACGGCTCAGGCTCATCGTCCCGCCAATATCTGACCTATCAGGCGCGTGACGCCAGCGGAAAAATACTCGTTCACTCTTCAAATATCATTAAGGGCCCTTTTCCAGCCCCTTTGGTTGAAGGTTTTTGGCAGGATGAGAAAGCCCGTTATTACACGGTTGCAGCAGCTGATAACACCATCTTTGTGCAAGTCGCAGACCAGATGAAAAACCGGCGCGAAGCCACCAATGAAGGCGCGCTTGCACTCTTATTGCCTATTTTGGTGCTGGTGCCGCTCAGCCTTTATATCATCCGGCTTGTGGCGCGACGCTCGGTCAACCCGATCGATCATTTGCGACAGTTAATTGCTGAAAAAGACAGTGGAGATCTTACGCCTATTCAGGCCGAAGGATTGGCAATCGAATTGCAACCGATTGTGCATTCCGTCAACACGCTGATGGGACGTGTGCAATCCGCCCTTGAGGCCGAGCGGGCTTTTACCGCCAACAGCGCGCATGAATTACGCACCCCCATTGCCGGAGCCTTGGCACACACGCAATTGCTGATGACCGAGGTCAAAGGTGCAGCCAATCATGCCCGTGTCGAGCAAATTGAATCTTCACTGCAAAAGTTGAAAAGACTGGTTGAAAAACTAATGCAGCTGGCGCGTGCCGAAGCCAATATTGCTCTGACCAATAAACCTGCTGATCTTTTACGCGTTGTCGATCATCTGGTTGAAGAGTTTCAACGTAAATCATCGGCCAATGAGCGGATTGTTTATGAGCGTCATTCTCAGGCACGCCTATTCAAACCGGTTAACAGCGATGCCTTTGCGATTGTCTTACGCAATTTGATTGAAAATGCTCTGTTGCATGGTGCCCAAAATGAACCTGTGACCATTCGCGTGGAAAAAGACGGCTCCATTCGCATTATCAATGGCGGCAAAAGCTTGTCTGCGGATGAGTTGATGAATGCACAAAAACGCTTTGGTCGTGGTGCCACAACGGCACCTGGCTCTGGCTTAGGCATTCCCATTGCCATGGAAATTGCACAGCAAATGCAGGCACGACTTCAGTTTCTGTCACCGGCGGCCGGACAAAATGATGGTTTTGAAGCGCGTTTAAACTTTACAGGCTAACGCGCTTCCAACGCATTTTTCATCAAAATGCATAGCTTTTCCGACTATTCTATATGACCGCCAAGGAATAATTGCCCGACACGCGGATCAGCCAACAACTTTGATGCCTCATCATGCATGCGCGTCTGGCCGAGTTCCAGAACAAGCCCATAATCAGACATCGCCAAGGCTGCCTTGGCATTTTGCTCAACCATCAAAATGGTGACACCCTCATCACGCAACCGGATCAAGGTCTGAAACACTTCCTGCACTAAATTAGGTGACAAACCAATGGATGGTTCGTCAATCAAAATAAGCTTCGGATCAAGCAATAAAGCGCGTGCTACTTCCAGCTGTTTCTGCTGCCCGCCGGATAGTTCGATGGCTTTGCGATCTTTATATTGACGCAGCATCGGAAACTGATCCATCACCATTTCAATGCGCTCACGCACTTTGGCCTGATCGCTGGCCGTAATGCCACCAAGCTCCAGATTATGATAAACAGACAGCTGCGGCACCACATTGCGCCCTTGCGGCACATAGGTGACACCATGCGCAATCATCTGGCGCGGGGTTTGGCGGGTAATATCTTTTCCATCGAGCAGTATTTGCCCGGAATGAATATTCAGAAGACCAAAAATCGCCTTGAAAACCGTTGATTTACCGGCACCATTAGGACCAATAACAGTGGTTATCGACGCTTTGGGAATGGTGAAAGACACGCCATTCAAAATAGTGATTTTACCATAACCACCATGAACATCTTTAAGTTCAAGCATCTGTTATCCTCCCAGATAAGCGTCGATAACCATCTGGTTTGAGCGAATTTCGTCTGGTGTTCCTTCTGCGATAATGCGCCCTTCAGCAAGCACGATAATGCGGGTGCAAAGGCTCATAACAAATTCCATATTGTGTTCAATCACCACAAAAGTCGTGCCATGTTCGGCATTATAGGTCGTCAGGCGCTCTTTCAGATTGCTCAGCATCGTCAGATTAACGCCGCCTGCCGGCTCATCAAGCAAGACAAGGCTTGGCCCCGCCATGAAAGCCATCGCCGCATCAACCAATTTTTGCTGGCCATAAGAAAGAGAACCGGCAAGCTCATCCCGCAGATGCTCAAGACGAAAGAAGGAGATCATCTGCTCAGCCTCAGCTGTCAGCCCCGCATCCGCAGGGCCAAACAGGCGGGATGTCATAGTGCCTTTATGCTCCTGACCGGCAAGAATAATATTCTCGATCACCGACATTTTCGGGAAGACCGAAAGCTGCTGAAATGTACGCCCGACCCCAAGCTTGTTGAGGTCAGAAGCGCGCATACCTGAAACCTTATTGCCATTGATACGCACTTCACCACTATTGGGCTGAAGCTGGCCAAGGATACAATTAAACAGCGTTGATTTCCCCGAACCATTAGGCCCGATCAAACCAAGGATTTCGCCTTGCTGAACATCAAATGACACATCACGCACGGCATGAATACCGCCGAAGCGTTTTTCGATATTGCGCACTGAAAGCACAGGATTGCTCATTTTAATCGCGCCCCCTGCTGCATATCACCGCGAACCTGTTGCTTTGGCCAGAACTTGTCGCGCAATTTATCCCATACGCCAATCAAACCGGACGGCACAAAAACCAGCATGACAATAACCAATGCCGAATAGATGATCAGATAATAACCTTCGGTAAAACGCAGCACTTCCGGTAGCAAAATGACAACTGCGGCACCAATAAATGGCCCGAAGAAAAAGCCTGAACCACCAACGACGACCATCAGCAAAATCTTCAATGAATGACCGACATTGAACGAACCCGGCTCAAT
>JAEWHQ010000321.1 GCA_023387715.1 Pseudomonadota bacterium
AAATCAAGCGCCACGAAATAAAATGACGAGCCGATCCATGCAATCGCTGTCATCACATGCAGCCAGCGGGCGGCAAAACTCAGCCAGTCCCAGGCAACCGCAAAATCATACATGCGCCCCTCCCATTATGTCTTTGTTCCCATTGTTAGACAGTGCATTATGTGCCAAGGAAGTGTTGGGGGAAATGAGTGCAACTCAACGAGCACTTTCAAAAAAATATAAATAATCGGGAGCAGTTTCAGATCATATGTCTTACATAAAAAATCTGCGCGTCTTCATTCGTGTAGTGGAACTGGGCAATCTTTCTGCCGCAGGGCGTGATCAGCGTGCCTCGCCGGCTGTGGCCAGCAACCGCATCAAAGAGCTGGAAAAACATTTAGGTGTCCGGCTTTTTAACCGCACCACGCGCAAGCTCACACCAACCGAACACGGACGTGTTTTCTATGAAGGCGCGGTGAAAATTATTGAAGCCGTGGAAGAAGCCGAAGCCGCGATTACCGACATTTTACAAAATCCGAAAGGTGCCTTGAGGATCACTGCCCCGTTAAGCCTTGGCCGCACGTTGATTGGCCCCAGCATCCCCGATTTTCATGCCAAATATCCTGATATTGAAGTGCGCTTGCGCCTTTCCGATCATGAAGTGGATATTATGAGCGAAGGTGTGGATGTCGCTTTCAAACTGGGCATTTTGGAAAACTCCAATTTGCGGATGCGCGGCATCATGAATTGCGAGCGCATTATTTGTGCAGCCCCCCAATATCTGGAACGCCGCGGCACACCGCAAACACCTAGTGATCTCATCAATGACAAACATGATTGTTTGCTGCTGCGTTTTCCAGGCTCCAAAGAATATTACTGGACACTGCAAACACCGGAAGGTTTACGCAAATTTGAAATTACCGGACCTTATGATTCCGACGACAGTGATGTTTTGACCCAATGGGCATTAAGCGGTCACGGTCTCATCAACAAACCATTGTTTGAGGTCAAACAATATATCAATGAAGGTAAGCTTGTGCCGGTTTTAACCGATACGCCACCGGCATCCATTCAGCTTGCTGCGATCTATCCGCATAAGCGTTTTCTTGATCCGAAAATCCGCCTTATCATTGATTATATGGCTGAGCGCTGCCATCGCCGGATTAATGAAATTCTTAAAAGCTGACGAGCATCTCTTCGGCTTCAGATTGATAATTGAGCGCCGCGGTCAGCACTTCTGCCGCCACCAAAGCTGCAATCACCGATGGGCGCTTGTCTTTAACCGTTTCACCGCCCACCGGACAAACAAGGCGGGAAAAATTATCGCGCGCCTGATTTTGTTCCTCAGCCTCTTTCAAATACCAGCTGCGAAATGTTGCGCGTTTTGACTTAGAGCCGATCATGCCGACATAGGCTGCATCTTTTCGTGCCAAGGCTTCAAAGACAATCAGAAAATCCAACGCATGATCATGCGTAAGGATAATGAAAGAACTGCCCGCCGGTGCCGTGCGCACCACTTGTTCGGGCAGTGCCGTCAGGCAGGTTTCAATGCCGGTGGCCTGACTGTTAATAAGCTCCTGCTCGCGCGTATCCACCAGCACAACGCGCAACGGCAAAAGGGCAAGTGCAGAGCTCAGCGCATCGCCCACATGCCCTGCACCAAACACATAAACCTGTGGCCGCATGGCAATTTCGGCATCAACATTGGCAATCAGTGAAGCCGCCAAATGCGGATCCACCTTTTGCAGTTTCAGCCCAACACGCCCGCCGCAGCATTGGCCTATTTCAGGCCCCAAAGGTATATCCATGTCCGGCATATGTGGCGCACTCAAAGCGCCGCATAATAATTTGCGTGCCTGATCAATCGCCATATATTCCAGCTGTCCACCGCCAATGGTGCCGAAAATTGCATCCCTTGCCACCAGCATCCATGTGCCTGCATCACGCGGCGCAGACCCTGCCACATTGCTCACTTCCACCAGCATAACCTGTGAGCGGGCTCCCAAAAAAGCTCTGATATCGTCTTTAAATGCCGACATCTGATGGCTCCTTTATGCGCTCTGCCGCTTTTTCAAGCGTTGCAGCGCCATCAAAATCCGCTCCGGTGTGGCTGGCGCATCAAGGCGCGGGTTGAAGCGGTAATCAGCGGTGCTGGCCACCGCCATAGACAAGGCTTCCAGCACCGAAATCGGCAGCATGAAAGGTGGCTCACCGACAGCTTTCGAGCGGCGGATTGTTTCCTCCCGATTGACCGACCATGACGCCAGATTAACATTGAAGATACGTGGCCGGTCGGAAGCGAGCGGAATTTTATAGGTTGATGGTGCATGGGTGCGCAAACGACCCTTATTGTCCCACCACAATTCCTCTGTGGTGAGCCAGCCCATACCTTGCACAAAGGCACCTTCCACCTGCCCGATATCAAGCGCCGGATTGATGGATTTGCCGACATCATGCAAAACATCGGCACGCTCTACCTGATATTCGCCGGTCAGCGTATCAATGCTGACCTCAGAAACCGATGCACCATAGGCGTAATATAAAAACGGCCGGCCTTTACCTTCATCCCTGTCCCAGTGGATTTTCGGTGTCTTGTAAAAGCCTGCCGCCGAAAGCTGCACCCGCGCGGCATAGGCTGCCTGAATAAATTGCGGGAAAGTCATCACCTGTGCGCCAAGCCGCACGCTATTGGGCTCAAAAACCACTTCTTGCGGCTGAATTTTATAGGTTTCACAGGCAAAATTTACCAGCCGCGCTTTGATCTGGCGCGCAGCATCTGCTGCGGCCATACCGTTCAAATCAGTGCCCGATGAGGCGGCTGTGGCAGACGTGTTCGGCACTTTGTCGGTACGTGTGGCTGTTGCCCTGATATGCTGCAAATCAATCTGGAACTCTTCCGCCACGATCTGCGCAACCTTGGTGTAAAGCCCCTGCCCCATTTCGGTGCCGCCATGGTTCACCTGCACCGAACCATCGGTATAAATATGAACCAGCGCCCCTGCCTGATTGAACTCGGTTTTGGTGAACGAAATACCAAATTTCACTGGTGTCAGCGCAATGCCGCGTTTAATGATGCGGCTGTTGCGGTTAAACTCCAGCACTTTTTCGCGTCGTGCCGAATAATCGGAACTTTCCTCCAGCTCTGCCACCACACGCTGAATAATATTATCTTCCACTGTCTGATAATAAGGCGTCAGATTGCGATCATCCGTGCCATAAAAATTGGCTTTTCTGATCTCCAACGGATCTTTGCCCAAATGATAGCCGATCTCTTCCATAATCCGCTCGGCACCCACCACCCCTTGCGGGCCACCAAAACCACGAAAAGCGGTATTGGAAACCGTGTTGGTTTTTTGCGGGCGTGAAACAAGCCGGACATTAGGATAAAAATAAGCATTATCAGCATGAAATAATGCGCGATCCGTCACCGCACCGGACAAATCTGCACAAAAACCGCAGCGCGCCATAAAGCTCGCATCCACCGCTTCAATGCGGCCATCATCATCAAAGCCAACCTGATAATCGACATAGAAATCATGCCGCTTGCCGGTTGCTTCCATATCATCATCACGGTCGAGACGAATTTTAACAGGAACCCGATATTTCTTCGCGGCAATCGCCGCCACACAGGCAAAAAGATTGGCTTGCGTTTCCTTGCCGCCAAAGCCACCACCCATCCGGCGCACCTGAATGGTCACCGCATTGGAGGGAACATGCAGCGCATGGGCTACCATATGCTGCGTTTCGGTCGGGTGCTGGGTGGATGAATAAATCGTCACATCATCATCTTCCCCAGGCACAGCAAAGGAAATCTGCCCCTCCAGATAAAAATGATCCTGCCCGCCGATTTGCATTGAACCGGACACAATATGCTTAGAATTTTTAAAGCCTGCCGCAATGTCTCCGCGTTCCAGCTTCATCGGTGAAACCACCATCGGATAATCGGCAGCTTTTGCCGCGCGTGCATCCAGCTGATGGGGCAAATCATGATAAGTGACCTTGGCTTTTCTGGCAGCTAAACGCGCCTGCGCCCGTGTTTTGGCAATCACTGCAAAAAGCGGCTGGCCGTAAAATTCAACTTTGTCGGTGATGAGGATCGGCTCATCATTCAAACCCAGCGGGCTTAAATCATTAACACCCGGAATATCTTCATGAGTGAGAATGCCAACCACACCCTCAC
>JAEWHQ010000001.1 GCA_023387715.1 Pseudomonadota bacterium
TGTTTGGTTTCAGGTTCGCTGAATTATCGTCCGGTGACATTGCTGATCGTTGTGTCACTGGTGGCGCTCACAGGTTTCCTGTTCGTCAACACGTCCAGCGAATTGGCGCCGGAAGAAGATTCAGGCGCCTTGTTCTCGATGTTTAATGCGCCGCAATATGCGACATCGGCCTATACCAACCTTTATGCCAAGCAGATTGATGAGCTGACGCAGGACCTGCCGGAATTGCAAACGCGCTTCAACATTGTCGGCATGGGCGGCGGTACAACGCAGGGTATTGCGCTTTGGGTTCTGGATGACTGGAAAGACAGAACACGTAGCCAGAAGGAAATTCAGACAGATCTGACCAACCGTATTGATAAAGTCGCTGGTGTGCAGGCGTTCATTTTTGCGCCGCCTTCATTGCCGGGTACTGGTGGCGGTCTGCCGATTTCTATTGCATTGCAGTCAACCGGTCCTTCTGATCAGGTTTTTGAAATCGCTGAAGAAATCAAAAATGCTGCTCAGGCTAAGGGCGAGTTCATTATCGTTCAAAACTCGCTTTCTTATAATGCACCGCAAACCACGGTTTCCATTGACCGTGATCGTGCAGCTGCATTGGGCTTGAATATTAGTGAAATTGGCTCAACCCTTGGTGTACTGACCGCGGGGGCTTCTTTCGTGAAGTTTGACCGCGATTCACACAGCTATGATGTGATCACGCAGGTGCCTGATGAATACCGTGCCAACCCTGAAAAGCTGGGCGACTATTATGTCCGCAGTGCTTCAGGTGAAATGGTGCCGCTGTCAGCAGTCATCAATGTGTCAGAAAATGCCTCTCCGGCGGCGATTGAACAGTTTAACCAGCTGAACTCTGCAACCATTTCTGCATTGCCTATGCCAGGCGTTACAACCGGTCAGGGGCTGTCGACATTGCTGGAAGTTGCGCGTGACAAGATGCCGGAAGGTTTCTTCATCGACTATTCCGGTCAGTCACGTCTGGAAGTGGAGCAGGGCAACACGATTGCGATTGCTTTCGGTTTGGCTGTTATCGTGATTTATCTGGTGCTGGCTGCACAGTTTGAAAGCTTCCGCGATCCGCTGATCATTATGATGTCAGTGCCGCTGTCGATTTTCGGTGCGATGGTGCCTTTGAATCTGGGTTTAGGTACGCTCAATATTTATACGCAGGTAGGGCTGATCACGCTGATCGGGTTGATTACCAAGCATGGTATTCTGATGGTGGAATTTGCCAATCAGCAGCGTGAGCTTGGTCTTTCCCGCCGTGAAGCGATCATTAAGTCGGCTGAAACCCGTCTGCGTCCGATTTTGATGACAACCGCTGCTATGGCGCTTGGTGTTGTGCCGTTGATTCTGGCATCGGGTGCAGGTGCAGCCGCTCGTTATTCGATGGGCTTGGTGATCTTCACCGGTGTGACCGTTGGTACTGTCTTCACCCTGTTTGTGGTGCCGATGTTCTATACGTTCATTGCGAAAAAAGACGTAGCGCCAACAATGGAAAGCGCTGCAACCGGACATGAAAATACGGATGCCTCACCGTCACAGGCATAAGTGACCGGAATGTCAAAATAATGAGAGGGCGGGCTGGTTAAACAGCCCGCCTTTTTTGTTGCACATAAAAGTCATATTTTGGTGAGGGGCACTTGTATTGTCTTTCATGCAATCCATATGAAACACATGACACCTTTATCCGTTCTAGACCTTTCCCCTGTGCCTGCTGGCAGCACGCCGGCTCAGTCTCTGCGCAACACTGCAGAACTCGCACAACTTGCAGAAAAACTCGGCTACCATCGTTATTGGCTGGCCGAGCATCATAATATGCCGGGCATTGCCAGTGCCGCGACTTCCGTTGTCATTGGCCATGTGGCGTCGAAAACCAGTACAATCCGTGTGGGTGCTGGCGGCATTATGCTGCCCAATCATGCGCCATTGGTGGTGGCCGAACAATTCGGTACGCTGGCCTCGCTCTATCCGGGCCGCATTGATTTAGGCCTTGGGCGCGCGCCCGGTACTGATCAATTTACCGCACATGCACTGCGCAGAAACCTCAACAGCGATGCCAATGCTTTTCCGCAGGATGTGGTGGAACTGATGGGCTATTTCCGCCCTGTTGAAGAAGGCCAGCGCGTACAGGCTGTGCCGGGTGGCGGGCTTGATGTGCCGGTCTGGATTTTGGGCTCCAGTCTTTTTGGTGCGCAATTGGCCGCGATGCTTGGTTTGCCTTATGCTTTTGCATCTCATTTTGCACCGGCAGATATGGAACGTGCGATTGATATTTATCGTGAGCGTTTTGAGCCATCGGAATATCTCGATAAGCCATATGTCATGGTTGGCCTGAACGTGATTGCCGCTGACACGGATGAAGAAGCACAGTTTCTGTTTTCGTCACAATTGCAGGCTTTTGTAAATTTGCGTACCGGTAAACCGGGTTTGCTGCCAGCACCGGTTGAAGGCTATATGCAAAATCTGGACGCATCGGCGCAATCGGTGATCCAACATGCGCTTTCATGTCGTGTGGTGGGGGATGCGGAAAGCGTTGGTGCTGGTATTCGCGATTTTATCAAACGCACAGGCGTTGATGAATTGATGCTGACCGGCATGATTTATGATCATCAAAAGCGTATGCGTTCATATGAAATTGCTGCGCAGTCTTATGCCAAAGTGTCTGCTGCTTCCTGATTGACTTCTGTTCCGCTGATTTCGGAGAGAAGCCAGTTTTTAAATGCCTTCACCGTTGGCGGTTGCTGGCGCGTTTTAGGCGTTACAAAATAATAATGGCTAAGGCTTTTAATCTTATGCGGCCAGACAGCAACAAGCTGTCCGGCCGCAATTTCTGCATGGATCAAAAATTCCGGCATCAAAGCAATGCCAAGACCGGCAATGCAGGCCTGACTGACATTGGAAAACTGCTCAAATCGCATTGAACTATGCGGTGGCTGCTCAATGCCCAGTGTTTTAAACCAGTGCGCCCATGCATTGGGGCGTGAAGCCAGATGAAAAAGCGGCATTTTAAGAAGATCAGCCGGATCATGCACCGGATGCGCCTGTAAAAATGCAGGACTGCAAACCGGCAACACTGTTTCATCCATTAAAAACTCAAAATCAGCATCCGGCCAATCAGGTTGGCCGATATGAATGGCTGCATCGAGTTTTTCTTTTTCGAAGTCCGCTTTGCCAATACGGGTCGAAAAATTCAGAATAATGTCAGGATATTGCGCGACAAAGCGCGGTATTTTCGGGATCAGCCAGCGTGTGCCAAAAGTGGGCAAAAGGGCTAAATTCAGCGTATTGCTGCCCATATGGCTCATCATGTTTAAGGATGCAGCGCGAATAGCGGCAAGGGCAGGCCGTATGGCTTGCAAATAGATGCGACCGGCCTCAGTTAAGGTAACCTGCCTGCTGTTTCTCTCAAATAAAGCAATATTAAGCTGTGCTTCAAGGGCAGCAATCTGGCGGCTGACAGCGCCTTGCGTCAGGCTGAGTTCATCTGCCGCTTCAGAAAAACTTTCATAGCGGCTGACGGCATCAAATGCTGCCAATGCCTTGGTGGATGGGAGGAGCCGTCGCGATACTGATGTCATTCATCTATGATTAAACGGAATAGATGAATGAGTAAACATAGATTGCCGAAAATACTGACTGATTGCATAATCGGCTATTATTTTTGGAGAGGCAGGAACACTATGTCACGCGCAAGTTTTGTTTGGGATGATCCGTTATTGCTGGATGACCAATTGACTGAAGATGAACGGATGATCCGTGATTCAGCCAGAGGTTTTGCCGCTGATGTGCTGATGCCGCGTATTGAAAAAGCCTATATGGAAGAATCAACCGATCCGGAATTGTTCCGTATGATGGGGCAGGCGGGTTTGCTCGGTGTGACATTGCCGGAAGAATATGGTGCTGCTGATGCCAGCTATGTAGCTTACGGGCTGGTGGCGCGCGAAGTCGAACGTATTGATTCCGGTTACCGCTCGATGATGAGCGTGCAGTCCTCTTTGGTGATTTACCCGATTTACGCTTATGGCTCTGATGAGCAACGCAAG
This sequence comes from Pseudomonadota bacterium, assembly GCA_023387715.1. Lineage (GTDB taxonomy): Bacteria > Pseudomonadota > Alphaproteobacteria > Rhizobiales > Rhizobiaceae > Paenochrobactrum > Paenochrobactrum glaciei. The sequence continues at coordinate 4,047 of JAEWHQ010000001.1, forward strand.
AAATATCTGCCGGGTCTGGTTTCCGGTGAATTGATCGGTTGCTTTGGCCTGACTGAGCCTGATGCAGGTTCTGATCCGGCAGGTATGAAAACCCGCGCCGAGAAAATTGACGGTGGCTACCGTCTGACCGGCACCAAAATGTGGATTTCCAATTCGCCGATTGCGGATGTTTTTGTGGTCTGGGCGAAGTCTGCTGCACATGACAATCAGATCCGTGGTTTTGTACTTGAAAAGGGCATGAAGGGGCTTTCTGCGCCAAAAATTGGTGGCAAATTATCGTTGCGTGCTTCCATCACCGGTGAAGTGGTGATGGACGGTGTTGAAGTGGGTGAAGACGCATTGCTGCCGAATGTTTCAGGGCTGAAAGGGCCGTTTGGCTGCCTTAACCGTGCGCGCTACGGAATTTCATGGGGTGTGATGGGTGCGGCTGAAGATTGCTGGCATCGTGCGCGTCAATATGGACTTGATCGCAAGCAATTTGGCAAGCCATTGGCCGGAACACAGCTTTATCAAAAGAAGCTGGCCGATATGATGACCGAAATCACCCTTGGTCTTCAGGCAAGTCTGCGGGTTGGTCGCCTGATGGATGAAGACCGTATGGCACCGGATATGATTTCGCTGATTAAACGCAACAATTGTGGCAAAGCGCTCGATATTGCCCGTCATGCCCGTGATATGCACGGCGGTAATGGTATTCAGATTGAATATCATGTGATGCGCCACGCCCAAAACCTTGAAACCGTGAATACTTATGAAGGTACGCATGATGTTCATGCGCTGATTTTAGGTCGTGCGCAGACAGGTATTCAGGCTTTTTATTAAGTTTACCATGACCGGTTGGTGATTGTGCCCGCTCGCAACATTGCGCGCGGGCTTTTGTTTTAAAAGGACGTTTGAGATGGAGAATACACCACTGGCAGGGCTGAAAGTGATTGAGCTTGCCCGTATTTTAGCCGGCCCTTGGGTGGGGCAAACTTTGTCGGATTTAGGTGCTGATGTCATCAAGGTCGAAAGTCCTGAAGGTGATGATACCCGCACATGGGGGCCGCCTTATTTCGACGTAGAGGGCGAGCAATCAGCAGCTTATTTTCATGGCTGCAATCGCGGTAAGCGTTCGGTTACGGCTGATTTTCGTGACGTACAAGGTCAGGAGCTGGTGCGTGAATTGGTCGGTCAGGCCGATGTTCTGATTGAAAACTTCAAACTTGGCGGCTTGGAAAAATACGGGCTTGATTATGAAAGCCTTAAGAAAATCAACCCGCGGCTGATTTATTGCTCAATCACCGGTTTTGGCCATGACGGCCCTTATGCGGAGCGGGCAGGTTATGATTTTATGATACAGGGCATGGCCGGTATTATGGATTTAACCGGCGAGCCGGATCGCGAGCCACAGAAAATCGGTGTGGCTTTTGCTGATATTTTTACCGGTCTTTATAGTGTGATTGCCATTCAGTCAGCACTGATGATGCGTGAGCGCACAGGCCATGGGCAACATATTGATATGGCCTTGTTTGATTGTATGACGGCTGTACTGGCCAATCAGGGCATGAATTATCTTGCAACGGGCAAAGCACCAAAACGCATGGGCAATGCGCATCCCAATATCGCGCCATATCAGACATTGCCGGTGTCTGACGGTTATTTCATCATTGCTTGTGGCAATGACGGACAATTTGCAAAACTGGCCAAACTGCTCGGACTTGATGGTGTGGCGGAAGATGAAAACTATGCTACCAATGCGGCGCGCGTTAAAAACCGCGAAAGTCTGACCGCCATGCTGGAAGAAAAAACGCGGGGCTGGAGCCGTGATGCTTTGTTGGCTGAACTGGAAAAAGTAAAGGTTCCGGCTGGGCCGATTAATTCGGTCGCAGATGTTTTTAGCGATCCGCAATTTATCGCGCGCAATATGCAGACCAATCCGCAAAATGTGCCGGGCTTGCGCACCCCGATCAAGTTTTCCGATGCTGTCTTAAATCTCGACAAACGCTCACCCATGCTTGGGGAACATAATGCAGAAATTGCTGAGCTTCTTAAAAAGGGTAGGTGAAACAAAAAAGCGGCCTGAAATTCAGGCCGCTATAAAAAAAATTAGTGATAGCTTGGTGCTTCGTCATCTTCGTCTTCATCAGGGTCGATGATGTCGGCAAGACCATATTCTTCAACATCGGCCAGAAACGCATCCCATGCTTCCTGATCGGTTTCAAACAGGTCTTCATAAACAAAAGAAATGTCATCTTCATCAATGACTTCCAGTGTCCAGCCGTCTTCCTCTTCAAGGCGATAAATATCGACCTGAACAGTAATGTCGTCTTCCGTAAATTGCTGGGACAAGGCGGAGAGAATGAGATTGGAATCTTGTTCGGTCATATCATTTTCCAAAAGCGGTTGTGAACGGTTGCATCTTTTAAAATGACTATAACATTTTGTTTATGTTTTATAAATTGATATTCGTGTTTTCTAAAGACTATATGACTGTCATCTTGTTGATGAGATGAAAAAAAGCCGGAGCAATGAATGGCTCCGGCTCTTTGAAATTGCTGCATAAAATGACGGCTTGTGATTTGCCGTTACAAAACAGATTATTTTTGTTTTATTTCTCCGGCAGTGCCTTGATGAAGGCTGAAACGACAGCTGCGGAATTTGCTGAAGCCAAGCCCATAAAAGTGCCCATTTCGTTTTCGCCGTCACCGCCACCAGCAAGGTCGGAAAGCGAACGGAAGGCGATGAATGGCACGCCATTGGTATCAGCAACATGCGCTACAGCGGCAGATTCCATATCCAGCACTGTGGCTTTAAAAGTGGCGAATGAGTATTCGCGGAAATCAGCATTATCGACAAATGCAGTGCCGGTCACACCATTGCCGCCTACGTGAATGACAGGGGCTTTGGAGAGGCATTTATTTTCTGCGACGCAATCTTTCAGCTTCACTTCTGCGGCCACTTTAGTGGCTGTCTCCAGTAGTTTGCCATCGGCTTTGAACCAGAATTTCTTTTCCATCTGGCCGCCATCGCGTGCGACGCTCACTTCACGCGGGAAGATCATGCCGTAATTTGGCAGCGTTGTCGGCATGAAGGAAGGGGTGGAGAATTTACCGTCGGTTTCGCGTGCGAAAACTGCTTCGAGATATTGTCCCCATTGTTCCGGCACAATCACGTCGCCGATATTGAGGGACGGATCAACGCCACCGGCAATGCCGGAAAAGACTATCGCATTGATGTTGAATTTGTCGATTGCCATCTGGGTTGTCATAGCCGCATTGACCATGCTGACACCGGAGAGGAAGAGCACAACATCCTTGCCCTCAATTTTGCCGGTCAGAAACTTGGTGCCGTTCAGTTCAATTTCCTGACGGTCATTGAGCTTTTCTTGCAGGACAACCCACTCAGGTTCAAAAGCCGACATCACCGCGATGCGTGATGTGTCATCAGCAAAAGCCGATGTGCTGACAGTCAAGGCGAGGAGAGCAGGAATTAACTTCATCTCAATGTCTCTTCATGAGTTGGTGCAGGTGATTATTATTGGCTGATAGTCGTGGTTGAAATCAAGCTTTAAGGCCAAGGCCGTATTCTTATTGATACGCTTATTTCAATTTAATGTTATGTAAAAATAAAAATACTCCCATAATATCAATATGATGGGAGTATTTTTTATAAAGTTAATTTAAATCCGAAAAGTGCGCATAAGATGGTTTCTTACCGGATTTTTGCGCGGGTTATTTATCGCCGAAAACGCGATTGAAAATCGTATCCACATGCTTCGTATGGTATGCAAGGTCGAACTTTTCGCGGATTTCTTCTTCGCTGAGAGCCGCACGAACTTCTGCGTCAGCCAGCAATTCTTCCAGGAAATCTTTGCCCTGTTCCCAGACCTTCATCGCATTGCGCTGAACCAAACGGTATGAATCTTCACGGCTGATGCCAGCCTGTGTGAGAGCCAAAAGCACGCGCTGTGAATGAACAAGACCACGGAATTTGTTCATGTTGGCCATCATGTTTTCAGGATAGACCAGCAGCTTTTCAATGACGCCGGTGAGGCGTGCAAGTGCAAAATCAAGCGTGACAGTTGCGTCAGGGCCGATCATGCGCTCGACCGAAGAGTGCGAAATATCGCGCTCATGCCAGAGGGCGACATTCTCCATCGCAGGCAGTGCGAAAGAGCGAACCATGCGGGCAAGGCCGGTGAGGTTTTCGGTCAGCACAGGGTTGCGCTTATGCGGCATCGCAGACGAGCCCTTCTGGCCAGGTGAGAAATATTCCTCAGCTTCCAGAACTTCGGTGCGCTGCAAATGACGCACTTCAACAGCAAGGCGCTCAACCGATGAAGCAATAACGCCAAGGGTTGCAAAATACATTGCATGACGATCACGCGGGATCACCTGTGTCGATACCGGCTCGGCCTTCATGCCAAGTGCTTTAGCAACGTGCTCTTCAACGCGCGGGTCGATATTGGCGAAGGTGCCGACTGCACCGGAGATAGCGCAAGTAGCAATTTCTTCGCGCGCTGCAACGAGGCGCTCACGGCAGCGTTCAAATTCGGCATAGGCCAGCGCCATTTTGAGGCCGAATGTAATCGGCTCAGCGTGGATGCCATGGCTGCGGCCGATGGTGACGGTGTCTTTATGCTCATAGGCGCGGGTTTTAAGCGCTGCCAGCAGCTTGTCGAGGTCGGCAAGCAGCAAGTCGGAGGCGCGCATCAGCTGTACGTTAAAGCAGGTGTCCAGCACGTCTGACGAGGTCATGCCCTGATGGATGAAGCGTGAGTCAGGGCCGACAAATTCTGCCAGATGGGTGAGAAATGCAATCACGTCATGCTTGGTGACAGCTTCGATTTCATCAATACGAGCGACATCAAACTTTGCCGCGCCGCCTTTTTCCCAGATGGTTTTAGCGGATTCTTTCGGGATAACGCCGATTTCGGCCAATGCATCACAGGCATGGGCTTCAATTTCAAACCAAATGCGGAATTTGGTTTCCGGCGACCAGATGGCAACCATTTCAGGGCGGGAATAGCGCGGGATCATGTGCGTTTCCTAATGTGTACTCGACGAGAAAACCAGTTAGGGGAGTAACCGGCGGTTTTAAATGAAATCAGGCGGATATTGCTATCCGCCTGTGAGAATTCAATTAAGCGCGGCCTGTTTCCGCAGCCTTGCGGATGGCCGCGATATTGGCACGGTAACCTTCCAGATTGCCGGCCTTATAAACAGAGGAGCCTGCGACAAGCGAATTGGCACCGGCTTTCGCAGCAGCGCCCGCATTGTCCGGCGTCACGCCGCCGTCGATCTGCAAATCAATCGGACGATTGCCGATTAATGCATTGACCTGAGCAATTTTAGGCAGCATCGAGGTGATGAATTTCTGACCGCCAAAGCCCGGATTTACTGTCATCACCAAAATGAGATCAACATCATCAATGATGTTTTCGAGCGCTGAAACAGATGTGCCCGGATTGAGCGCGACACCGGCCTTTTTGCCAAGACCGCGAATGGCCTGCAATGAGCGGTGCAGGTGAGGGCCTGCTTCTGCATGAATGGTGATAATATCTGAACCGGCTTTGGCAAAGCCTTCAAGATAAGCATCGCAAGGCGCGATCATCAAATGAGTGTCAAACACGGCATCGGTGTGAGGGCGAATAGCTTTGACCACATCTGGGCCGAAAGTGATGTTTGGCACAAAATGACCATCCATCACATCAATATGGATCCAGTCCGCACCGGCGGTCACAACATCTTTGATTTCCTGACCAAGCTTGGAAAAGTCGGAAGCGAGAATAGAAGGTGCAATGATAATCGGGCGGGACATCAGATAATCCTTGTTTGAAAAGCCTTGATCAGGCTCTGTACCGTTGCTTTGGCGGTTAACATGCTATGTCTGTGCATACAAGCTTGTGTAAGGTCGCAGGACGCTTATCCGCCAGTTAACCCCAGAGTTAACCCCAGCGTTTATGGAACCACATCCATTGGCCGGGATATTCGCGTACCCATTCTTCAACTGTATCATTTAAAAGCTGTGCAGTCGCGGCAATATCTATCTGACCTTGCGTATCGCGTGGTAACTCCATGCGCTCTTTCAGCTCCAAACGATAGCGCCCGCCGGGTAGTCTGATGCAGCGTGCGGGATAGACATCGCAATCATATTGGCGTGCCAGTTTAGCTAACAGCGGATTGGTTTTAACCGGACGATCAAAGAATGTGCTCTCAATGCCGCGATGGAATTTTTGGTCAACCAAAACACCAACATTGCCGCCATCGCCTAAAATACTTGCCAGAGACCATGCAGCGCCAGCCTTGGAAGGCACAAGGTGTCCCATATTGGTGCGACGTGCCTGAAGCACACGCTTGGCGACATAGGGATTGTTTGGCGGGCGGAAGAGCGCCGTGACATCCAATCCGTAAGTTGCCGCACAAATCGGCAGAAGTTCGAAATTGCCCGTATGTGCGGTGAAGAAAATATGTGGTTTCTTCTCATCGCGCAGACGTTCAAAAATCGGAATACCATCAACTTCAACCAGACCTTTTTCCGTCGCATTCGGGTCGAAGTCAAAAATGGCATCAAGAAAAATATATTCAGCAAACAGCCTTGCCATGCTGTCCCACATTTCGCGGGCAATAGCCTGAACCTCATCTTCGGATTTTTCCGGATAAGCATGGTGCAAATTATTGACTGCCACTTTGTGACGTGGCGTCAATGGGCCAATTTTACGGGCAAACCACGCACAAAAGCGGATAGCCGCATTTGCAGGCAACAGCCGCAAAACCGCAAAAATCACGAAGATTGTCTGCGCCAGCAGCCAGTAATTAAACTGTTTTAATTTCTGGCTGTAGCGAAAGGCAAGGAGTTTAAGCTTGAACATATTACTCAATAGTCAGGATAATCTTGCCGAATACGTCACGGCCTTCCATGCGCTTGAGCGCGGTGTCGATTTCATCAAAACTAACAACGGTATCAATCACCGGCGAGACAATGCTTTGTGCCATTTTCTGCATGGCATCGGCCATGTTTTCCATCCGGCAACCAAATGAGCCGAGAAGCTTCAGCTGCTGCTGGAACAGCATCATCAGGTTCATGCTTGTTGATACACCGGAGGTGGAGCCGCAAGTGACCAGACGTCCGCCGCGCTTGAGGCTGAGCATCGAGCCTGCCCAAGTGTCTGCGCCCACATGTTCAAACACCACGTCGACGCCTTTTTTCTTGGTCAGCTTACGCATGACGCCTTCAAAGCGGTCTTCGCGGTAGTTGATGACGTGATCGGCGCCAAGCGCCTTGGCTTTTTCGATTTTGTCGTTGGAGCCAACAGTGGTGTAAACTGTGCAGCCCATTTTCTTAGCCAGCTGAATAGCGGCAGTGCCGATACCCGAACCGCCAGCCTGAATGAGAATGGATTCACCCGGCTGCAATTTGGCATTGTCAAAGAGCATGTGCTCAACTGTGCCGAAGGTAACAGGGGCAACAGCTGCACCAATGGCATCAACACCCGGAGGAGCAGGGATGAGAAGGCGTGCTGGCAGGTTTACTGCTTCACAGGCAAAACCATCAAGATGGAAACCATGAACGCCGGAGACGTGTTCGCAAAGATTATCGCGGCCTTCGCGGCAAGCTTTACAAAGGCCGCATGTGCGTGCGCCATAAATGGAAACGAGCTGACCTGGCAGCAGACCTGCAACGCCGGGGCCAATAGCTGATACAACGCCGGAAGCTTCGGCACCAATTACGAGCGGCATTTTGCGCTTGGCAAATGCCATGCCGCGCCAGCCCCAAACGTCAATATGGTTAAGCGCAACGGCTTTGATGTTGACGGTGACTTCACCCGCAGCTGGCGGGGGTGGAGGGGCCATATCGGTGATCTCAAGACGACGATCATCAAGAAGCTGCAAAGCGCGCATGAAATTATCCTCTAACCTTGGGCTTGAATTGTCCCAAAATAGTTTTTGCCCCTAAGTATTTATGCTTTTATGGGCAAGATATTTGAAAGTTTAATCCCGGAAAGCATCTGCTTACCGGGATTTTATTTAAATTACGGTCAATGACAGCCGGATTTTACTTTGGTTCGGCTGTCAAAATAAGACTGGTATTCTGACCACCAAAACCAAACGAGTTGGAAAGCACAGAAGTGACGTCGCTCTCGCGTTTGACATTCGGCACCACATCCAGCGGAATGGACGGATCAGGATTGTCATAGTTGATGGTTGGCGGCAAAGTGCCGGTCTGGATCGTCAATAATGAGAAGACGGCTTCAATCGCACCGGCAGCGGTCAGCGCATGACCGATCATCGACTTGTTGGATGAAACAGGAATACTTTCCATCCTGTCACCAAACACGGTTGAAAGCGCAAGATATTCCATCTTGTCATTTTCAGGTGTCGAAGTGCCGTGAGCATTGATGTAAGAAATCTGATCAATAGTCAGGCCGGCATCTGCCAATGCACCGCTTACAGTGCCGATTGCCGGTGAGGCATCAGGCTTGGAGCGGGTGCGGTGGAAGTCATCGGCTTTTTCGCCGCAACCAGCCAGAAGACCAAGCACTTTTGCACCGCGTGCAAGTGCTGATTCCAGTGATTCCATGACCAATGCGCCGGAGCCTTCAGCCATTGCAAAGCCGTCACGGTCTTTGGAGAACGGACGGGAGGCTTTTTCAGGCGCATCATTATGGGTGGATAGGGCGGAAAGCAGCGAGAAGCGGATGAGCGCTTCTGCGGAAACCGAACCATCAGTACCGATTGCCAAAACACGGTCGCTTTCGCCACGGCGAATAGCTTCTGCACCAAGCTGAATAGCTGTGGCACCGGATGCGCAAGCGGTGGACAGGGTGACCGGCAGGCCGCGTGTGCCAAAATGATTGGCCAGCTGCTCGGCAATATAGCCAAATTGTGTGGTGTTGAAGAATTCCTGCTGACGCTGATTGCGGCAAGCTTCCAAGAGCAATTGATAGCTGGCAGGGCCTTTGTCTTTTACGCTTGCATCAAGGGCAAAGCGGCTTTTCCAGTCCAGTTCAACCGGTGGCGCTGCCAAAAACATCGGGCCGCCAAAACTGGAAACGGAAAGGCCGGACTGAGCAATGGCTTCTTCACCGGCAAGGCGTGCAAGCGCTTGTGAAAGAGCCGATGCGCCCACTT
>JAEWHQ010000023.1 GCA_023387715.1 Pseudomonadota bacterium
GCAAAAAGAGTGCGCAAATCCTGCGGCGCAGGTTCGTTCAAATCAATCAGCAGTTCAGGCAGCAAGCCTTCACGCAGCATCTTTTGATGCGGACGTAACGGCTTACCGTGACGGCGACCGAAGAAAGCCTCGGTCGCGCGTGATTTTTTCATCTCATCCGACATAAATATTTCCGTCAGGCAATAAGTGCGTTTTTAAGCGCCTTGCCCAGATCTGTTTTTTCCCATGAGAACGAGCCGTCACGACCCGGCTTGCGGCCAAAATGACCATAAGCAGCAGTCTTGGCATAGATCGGCTTATTCAGATCCAAATGTTTGCGGATACCGGTTGGCGAAAGATCGACAACTTTACGCAATGCATCTTCAAGTGCAGCTTCATCCACCTTGCCGGTACCATGCAAATCTACATAGACGGACAAAGGCTGAGCAACGCCGATGGCATATGACAGCTGAATGGTGCAACGATCCGCATATCCGGCAGCAACGACGTTTTTCGCCAGATAACGGGCAGCATAAGCGGCCGAACGATCCACTTTCGTGGTGTCCTTACCGGAAAATGCACCGCCGCCATGCGGAGCCGCACCACCATAAGTATCAACGATGATTTTACGGCCTGTCAGACCGGCATCGCCGTCCGGGCCACCGATGACAAATTTGCCGGTCGGATTGATATACCATACGCAATCCTGCGCAATTGGCAGACCATCAAGCGCTTGCAAAATATAAGGCTCAACAACAGTGCGAACCTTGGCAGAATCCCAGCTTGCATCCAGATGCTGTGTTGACAACACAATCTGGGTGACTTCGGCAGGCTTGCCGTTCACATAGCGCACGGTGACCTGACTTTTAGCGTCCGGTCCAAGCTTGCCGGCTTCGCCTTCATTGCCATGACGCGCTGCGGCCAGAAGCTCGAGAATTTTATGAGAATAATAAATCGGCGCCGGCATCAGATCAGGCGTTTCACGGCAGGCATAGCCAAACATGATGCCTTGATCGCCTGCACCTTCTTCGCCTTGACGGTCAGCAGCATTATCAACGCCTTGCGCAATATCCGCGGATTGCGAATGCAACAGCACGTCGATTTTAACTGTCTTCCAATGGAAGCCGTCCTGCTCATAACCAATTTCACGAATGGCTTTACGGGCAGCGGAGCGGAAACGAGCCGGATTGATAACCGGATTTCCCTTGTCATCCTTGATGACGTTGCCTTGCTTATCCTTTTTCAGGAATGTTTCAGGCACGCGCACTTCACCAGCAATGACCAAACGATTGGTCGTCGCCAAAGTTTCACAAGCGATACGAACCGTCCAAGGATCGACACCCGAACGGCGCGCCTCCTTGTAAATCATATCAACAATTTCGTCGGAAATACGATCGCATACCTTATCCGGGTGGCCCTCAGATACGGATTCGCTGGTAAAAAGATAAGAACTGCGCGACACGGGAAACCCCTCTAGAAAATCTTGCGGAGCCAGATCTCCGCTTCAGACAAGCACAGTAAAGGCGATTTATCGGATGTAAACACAAGAAATGTACATACCCGAAACTATCGCCTTAACTTTTTATGTCTTTGCCAACATAGTTCTTTAGCGTCAACAGCAATTGTGCCGATAACACTCTTCTCATCACTAATTGTTGAGGGAAACGATTATTCCGCGTCCGGATCCAGCGTCTTGACCAGATCAATAATTTTGCGGCGGATTTTAGGGTCGGTAATTTTGGTGAAAGCGCGTGTCAGCTGAACACCTTCATTAGAATTCATGAAATCGACGATATAGGTTGAATCATTATCTTCGGCAAAACCGGCAGCCTGGGTTTCAGAACCCGGCGCATCTTCAAAGAAAAAAGAAACAGGGACATTGAGAATGGAGGAAATGGCTTGCAAACGGCTGGCGCCAACGCGATTTGTGCCTTTTTCATATTTTTGAATCTGCTGGAAGGTAATGCCTAAACTTTCGCCCAGCTTTTCCTGACTAAAGCCCAGCATATTCCGGCGCAGGCGGATACGGCTGCCTACGTGGATATCAATCGGGTTGGGCTTCTTTTTATTCTGTACCATTCAATGCTCCTCGCGATTTGCGAGCTTCCCTGTACGTGCTTCCCTCAACGGTACAACACCATACGATTTCAAATTACGTGATATTCTGAGACTGCGCTGCTATGTGATTTCAAAATGTCAGCATGATGAAACTATAACAACCGATGAAAATTGCGATGTCAATCGCACTGTGGTTTTCTTTTATACACATTTGCTAATAAACCACAAAGTAGTAATGTGGAAAAATTCCACGTCTTACGCGAAGCCTTACGCGAATTCATTCATTCCCCCCATTCGAATTCCGCATTTGCGGTAAAACCGCATCGACAACGCCAACCTCATTCAGGTTCAGCGAGGCGATGATTCGGCCATAACTATCGGTTACAGCCGATATGCCGTTATTGGCGGCACGCAACAGCGGCATTTTCTGCTCCACTGCACGCAATTGCGCCTGCCTGAAATGCTGGTAAGGCCCCGGTGTATTGCCATACCACGCATCATTGGTGACATTGACAATGGCACTGGCACGCTCTCCCTCGTAGCCCAGTTCATTGGCAAAAATCGCCTCGTAGCAAATCAATGGCAGGATAGCCAGATGCTCACCGATTTTCAGTGAATGACGGCTTTTTCCGGCTTTGAAACCGCCCGGCATTTCCACAACTTCTTGCAAGCCCAGTGCCCGTAAAACACCTTCCAGTGGCAAATATTCGCCAAAAGGCACCAGATGCACCTTGTCAAAAGAGCTGACAATAAAGCCCTGATCATTAATCACGGTGATTGAATTATAATAATTGAGCCCCTGCGGCGTCTCTTCCTCACGCACCGCGCCAACCATAAGCAATTGCCCGTCCTGCAACACTTCAGCAATACGCGCCAAAGCATTCGGCGTCTGGCTCAAAATATAAGGAACCGATGTTTCCGGCCAGATAATAATATCAGGACGCGGCGCACCATTTTGCGGTGCTTGCGCCGTCAGGCTTAAATGGCGCTCAAAAATATTACGTCGCTCGGCATTGTCCCATTTGATATCCTGCGCAATCGATGGTTGCACAATACGGATATGCGGGTTGTTTGCAGCCACCTCAACCGGTTGTTGAAGTTGCCATGCGCCATAGCCCAAATGACAAACAACAAGTACCACCCAAATAGCCATGCCGCTTAACCTGTGACGCTTGTCCGCTAGCAAGGCAGGCATGGCAAAAACCATAACCGCCAGCACATTCATGCCGCTCAGGCCAATCAGCTTGGCAGATTGCATGAATAAGGGCGCCGGCATTACCGTATAGCCAACAGCATTCCACGGAAATCCGGTCAGAATAAAGCTGCGGATATATTCAACCAGACCAAAAGCCAGACTCAGCGCCAGAATACGCCCCAAACCCGGCGACCAGCAAAGCTTTGCCAGAACGGTGGCAAAGCCATAAAAAAGCGCTAAAAAGGCAGGCAAACCAAGCACAGCAAGAGGTAGTGCCCAGGCAAATTGCTCGGCATCCACCAAAAGTGCGGCACCAATCCACCATAAGCCACCGACAAAATAGCCAAAGCCAAACCACCAGCCGGTGGCAAAGGCAGGCAAATGCCTGCGCAACCTACCTTTGCCCGTTTGTGCAACAGGCCGGTCAAGCAGCCAGACCAGCATCGGAAAAGCGATAAACCCAACCGGCAAAAAATCATACGGAGGAAGCGCCAGCGTCAAAAGCAAACCAGCCGAGAGGCTTAGAAGGCGATGCGGCCATTTCCCTGACAGGGTTATTTTTTGAGCCAATTGCGCAAACATGAAAATCCCTATCAGGTGCAGATCAGTTCAATAACAGGCGAAAAGCATTGCTGACACAACTGTTTTCGCCTGTTTGTTTTTTAATGTTCGGTCAGATGTTCTTCGCCGGATTTTGTTGCTACACCGGCACGCGCCTGACGACGGCGATCGGCTGCAGACAGCGGAATAATCCGCACCCGACGAATGCGTCGCGGATCAACTTCCAGCACATGAAACTCATAACCCGGAATGGCCTGCACCACCTCGCCGCGTGACGGAATACGCCCCAGCACCGAGAAAATCAGACCGCCAACCGTGTCCACATCCTCGCCATGCTCGCCAACGACAAAAGACGGGCCGATTTTTTCGGTCAGTTCATCCAGATCAGCACGCGCATCAACGACAAAAATGCCGTCCGCTTCCTGCAAGATCATGATTTCTTCGTCATCATGCTCGTCTTCAATATCGCCGACGACCATTTCAACAATATCTTCCAGCGACACCAGACCATCGGTGCCGCCATATTCGTCAATAACCAGCGCCATCTGAATGTGGCTGGCCTGCATACGCGCCATCAGGCCGCTGGCCAACATGGATGGCGGCACAAACAGCACTTTACGCATCAGGTTGAGTTCGCCGATGGTCTTGGTCAGATCAATACGGCCAATATCAAATTTGGTTGGTGTGCTGCCGGCAGTTTTTGTTGTTGCGCCATTACGACGGCCAGCTTTCTGGCGTGACTGACGGGTGATGAAATTCAACACGTCGCGAATATGGATCATACCGCGCGGATCATCGAGCGTTTCAGCATAGACCGGCATGCGTGAATGGCCGGATTTTTCAAATTGCTCCAGCACTTCGCCAAGCGGCGTTGAGATTTCCACTGCTTCCACATCGGCGCGCGGGATCATCACATCTTCAACGCGGATTTCGCGCAAGCGCAAAATATTATTGAGCATCGCCCGTTCTTCAGGCGAGAAAACCGTGTCGGTACTATCCTGCTCGGACAGAGCGTCTGCCAGATCTTCACGCAATGAAGATGTTTGGCGACTGCGTAAAAACGGCAAAAAATTGCCTAAGAAAGAGCGCTTCTCTGTTGGAGAGGCTCTGTGCGTACTCTGCCCCTCCGGATCAGAATTTTGCGGGGCATCGCCCGACGGGGGAACACTAGTTTGATCAGACATGGTCAACCGGCTTTGTTAGGTGAAAGGGTTTGTGAATAAGGATCGGGAATAGCAAGAGCGGCCAAAATATCGCGCTCCCATTGTTCCATAAGTTCTGCCTCGGCATCATCTTCATGGTCATAGCCAAGCAGATGTAAAAATCCGTGCACAATCATATGGTTCAAATGATGATCGAAGGGTTTTCCTTCTTCCTGCGCTTCGCGCATTACGGTTTCGCGCGCGATGACAATATCGCCGAGCATAGGCCCGGGCTTGGTGCCCGCTTTGACAGGAAAGGCCGGAAAAGACAAAACATTGGTTGCCTTATCCTTGTTGCGCCATTGCGCATTCAGCTCCTGAATAGAAGCATCATCGGTAAAAACGAGGCTTAGCTCTGTTTCCCCTTCATCGGTAAAAAGGCTTTTCCATGCGGCATCAACCGCTTTTTGTGCCACTTGGAGTAAGGCGTCCTCTTCAGGCCAGCCTTCCGCCTCTATCAATATATCGATGTCGATCACTTTTAAAACGGCAGTTGCGGCTATTAAGAAACCGGCTGACGCATAGTCCTTTCTCTTACAAACTCTAAAGTCGTATAAATTACATATGAACAAGGATAGATCATAGCACGCATCACAAAATACAAGGTTTAACGCCTCACTATTTTGTCACGTCAGCTCTTTGATCTGCCGTCATTGTCATAGGCTTCAACAATTGCTGCCACCAGCGCATGGCGCACCACGTCTTTCTGGGTGAAGCGAACGGTCACAACACCATCCACATTATCCAGAATACGCAAGGCTTCAACAAGGCCGGATTTCTGCCCCGGAGGTAAATCAATCTGGCTCGGATCACCGGTGACAATCATGCGGGAGCCCTCACCCAAACGGGTGAGAAACATCTTCATCTGCATGGAGGTGGTATTTTGCGCCTCATCCAGAATAACCGCTGCATGCGCAAGGGTACGGCCGCGCATGAAAGCAAGCGGTGCAATTTCAATCACACCGGCTGTTAAAGCACGCTCCACCTTATCGGCAGGCATCATGTCATAAAGCGCATCATAAAGCGGGCGCAGATAAGGATCGACCTTCTCTTTCATGTCACCCGGCAAAAAGCCCAGACGCTCGCCCGCTTCCACCGCCGGACGCGACAGAATAATGCGCTCGACCAGTCCGCGCTCCAGCAGCATCGCCGCATGGGCAACCGCCAGATAGGTTTTACCCGTACCCGCAGGCCCGACACCGAAAACCAGCTCCGAACGATCAAGCGCGCGCATATAGGCATCTTGTGTCGGTGTGCGGGCAAAAATGGTTTTCTTGCGGGTGGAAATCTGAGCGGAGGCCAGCTTGCCTTTATTTTCCGCTCCGTTTTCCATGGTTGGCAGAGCGAGCTGCCCTTCAACATTTCCGGCCATGCGCAAAGCGCCATCCACATCGGAAAGCGTAATCTCACGCCCTTTTTGTAAAAAGCCGTAAAGCTCATCCAATGCGCGTCGCGCCTGCTCGGTGGCTGAAGGTGTGCCGCGAATCGTCAGCTCATTGCCTTTGGAGCGCACATCCACACCGAGCTTCTGCTCGATGC
>JAEWHQ010000025.1 GCA_023387715.1 Pseudomonadota bacterium
GTCTTATATAGGTATTGTGAGTAGTTAAGTCGAGTTTGGCACTCGTGTTCAAGTGAAATATTTACAAATCTTTTTAAAGAGCCGGTTTGATTTTTTTAGAGCTGATTGTTTAAGAAATAAGCTTAATTGTTATTTTAGCACTTAGAAAAATTGACAGTCTGTCGCGATAAGACAGAGTTTAGGTTTATCAGAAATAATGCGTAAGATGTTGGTCGGGTAGTCTGGCAAGCTAAGGTCTCACCTGTTGTGCGTTGAAAGGCAGGAGGTAAAGATTAGTAAAGCTGAAGAACTGCAAAATGGTTTTTTAAACGGTCAGTTTTTGCTGGCCATGCCCAATATGGTGGATGAGCAATTTGCTCGTTCCGTTGTTTATATTTGTGCGCATTCACCGGAAGGTGCAATGGGCTTTATCATCAATCAGCAACAGCCGATTGGCTTTACCGATTTGCTGGAGCAGATCGGTATAATCAAAGAAGAAGATGCGATTATTCTGCCTGATCATCAACGTAAGTTAATGATCCGCAATGGCGGGCCGGTGGATAAAAACCGCGGCTTTGTTATCCATTCGAGTGATTATAGTGTTTCTTCCACCATGCCGGTTGCCGAAGATGTTTCGATGACCGCAACGGTCGATATTGTCCGCGCTATTTATGACGATAAGGGCCCGCGCCAAGCCATTATGACGCTTGGCTATTCCGGCTGGGGCGCAGGGCAACTGGAAGCAGAACTGGCGCAAAATGGCTGGCTGACATGTCCGGCGAATAATGCCCTTTTGTTTGATGGCGATATCAGCAGCCAATATGAACGGCTATTGTCAGAAATCGGCGTTGATATTTCCCGCCTTGTGACCAGTGCCGGAAGGGCTTGATATTTTTCCAATAATGAAACAAAAAAACTGACCGTCTCCGGTCAGTTTTTTTAAAATCACTTAAGCTTTTTCAGCTTGATCTGCCGTTGGTTCATCCTCTGGCATTGCGTCTTCTTGCACGGTTTGAGCCGGTGCCTGTTCTTTTTCCATTCCCTGCTGGGTCAGGATAAGGGTTGCATCATCAACGATCATCGGTTCGCCGAACATGAAGCTTTGAACATATTCACAACCGATCTGTGCTAGGTGCTCTGCATCATGCTCGCTCTCAACGCCTTCGGTTACAACCGCAAGTCCCAGATCATGCGCCATGCTGATGATGGAGCGCAGCAATGTGTTTTTCTGTGGCTGGTCGCCGATCACAAAAGAACGGTCGATTTTGATAATATCGAACGGGAAGCGGGTCAGATAGGAAAGTGACGAATAGCCCGTGCCGAAATCATCCAGTGACAAGCCGATGCCCATTGTCTTCAAACGGTTGAGCACATGGGTGGATTGCTCCGGATTTTCCATCAGGACGGATTCGGTCAGTTCCAGTTTCAGGCTACCCGGTTTCAAATGAATACGCGAGATTACCGAACGCACATCACTGATGAGATCCTGACGGATAAGCTGCGTGCTGGAGAGGTTGACCGAAACAAAGAGATCAAATTTCGGGAATTGCTCCTGCCAGTTAGAAAGAGTTTCGGCTGCTTTTTGCATGGCAAACATGCCAAGCTGGATGATGAGTCCTGAATTTTCTGCAATCGGAATAAACTCTGATGGCGAAATCGGCCCGCGTCTTGGATGATCCCAACGCATCAATGCTTCAAAACCGGCAACCATTCCATCTGAAAGACGCACTATCGGCTGATAGGCGAGGCTGATTTCTTCCCGTTCAATGGCGCGGCGCAGATCAGATTCGAGCTGCAATTTATCACTGCCGATTTCACGCAATGCCGGACGGAACGGCTCGATTTTATCACCGCCACAGCGCTTGGCCTGATACATGGCAAGCTCTGCATCCTTGACGAAATTTTCGGCACTGGTGGCAGCTTTTGTCCAGCTGATAAGGCCAACAGAAGCGGTCAGCACGATTTCGCGCTTGGCATAGGCAATCGGCGCACGCACAGCCTGACGCAGGGCCTCAGCAAAGGCCGCAATACGTGCCGGATCGCTTTCAGAGGCCAGCAGCAAACCAAACTGGTCGGAGGAGAGGCGCGAAAGGGTATCTTGCGGTTTGAGCAGGCGGAACAGGCGGCGCGAAATTGTGAGCAGGATGGTGTCACCTGCCGACATACCGAGGCTGTCATTGACCTGCTTAAAGCGATCAATATTGATGATGAAAACAGTCGGGCGGAAGCGGATTTCTTCCTGCGCCATGTTCATCACGCTGTTTAAGCGATCAAGGAACAATTCGCGGTTAGGCAGACCGGTGAGATTGTCATGTACTGCATCATGCAGCAGACGTTCTTCGGCTTTTTTCTGTTCGGTGACATTAACAAGTGTGCCGACACAACGCACCACTTCGCCATCAAGACCGATGACAGGGCGCGCACGCAGTGAATACCAGTGATAATGGCCGTCATTGGCGCGCAGACGGAAGGTCTGGCTGATTTTGCCGCGACGGTTTTCAAGTAGCGCGTCCAATGTTGCGCGGAAACGATCACGATCATCGCCATGCATCACCGGCAACCAGTTGCGCACTGCACTTTGCAAGGAACTGGCGCTGCTACCTAAATAATGCGCAATATCAGGGGTTGTGGTTACGCGGTCACGCGGCACATCCCAATCCCAGACAATATCTCCGGCACCAATCACGGCGAGCGCCTGACGTTCCATGTCGGAGAGCAGGCCAAGCTGCATTGCGCCACCAGCAAAAGCGTGCTGCATCACGGTAAAGCCAATGAGCAGAACGATCAGCACGAGGCCGCCGCCGAGTGCTGGCTGCACAATGTCGTTATCGACAAGGCCGGTCACTGTCATCCAGCCGCCGATCAGCCAGATCAGAATAAGCAACCATGCCGGTATCAGCATAATGGCGCGGTCGTAGCCTTTGAGCGCCAGATAGCCGATGAGGCAGATGCCGCTGACAACGGTGAGCGCCAGTGATATACGTGCAATGCCGGAAGCAATTGGCGGATCGAAAATAGCAACACCGGCAAGCGCTAACAGGCCAAGCACCCATGTCACCGCACCATAGCTGAAATGGTCATGCCAGCGGTTGAGGTTGAGATAGGTGAAAAGAAAAATGACAAGCGAGGCGGCAAGGGCAACTTCAGTGCCGGCGCGCCAGACTTGTTCATTGCCGGGGGTGATGGCAATCAGCTTTGTCCAGAAGCCGAAATCAACGCAAATATAGGCAAGGACTGCCCATGCAAGGGCGGCTGTTGCCGGAAAAAGCGAAGTACCTTTGACCACAAACAAAATGGTGAGGAACAAAGCCAGCAGACCGGAAATACCAAGCAGAATGCCGCGATAAAGCGTGTAGGAGTTGACGGTGTCTTTATAAGCATCCGGCTCCCACAGATAGACCTGCGGCAGATTGGTGGAGGCAAGTTCGGCAACAAAAGTAACAACCGTGCCCGGATTGATGGTGATGCGGAACACGTCGGCATCGGGGCTCGGCTGGCGATCAAGCGCAAAACCCTCGCTCGGCGTGATGGAATTGATGCGGTTGGAGCCCAGATCAGGCCAGACAATACCGGAATTGACCAAACGGAAATGCGGCGCGACAATCAGGCGGTCGATCTGCTCATCGGTCGGGTTGGCAATAGAAAAAGCCGCCCAGTCACCCGACGAGCGGCCTTTGCCGTCTGCCTGCACTTCAATACGACGCACAATGCCATCAGGGCCGGGTGCGGTGGAAACCTGCACGCTTTCTCCCTGATTGCGGTAGATCTCAAC
>JAEWHQ010000238.1 GCA_023387715.1 Pseudomonadota bacterium
ACCAGCGCATGACACCCAAAAGACACAAGGCCAATAGCAATGGTAGCCAGCCGGTTTCCTGCGTTCTGGTAAAATAGGTAATAACACCGGCACCGGCGCTAACCGGCAGCAATAAAAAACCGGTGCCGCGTTCGCGCTCAGCCTGCAAAGCCAATTGCAATTGAATAAGACAGGTTTGAATGCGCGCCTGAAATCCGGTTTCAGCATGAGTTTCAAATGGCTCAGCCTGTGGCGTTTCAAGCGGAGGATCGTAAATTGCGGGGTCAGGTAAAAAAGGCGAATAAGACGGGTTTCCGTGCAGCTCTTTTAACAGCGCGCGTTCATCAATATCTGGCGTAATCACCCTATCTTGATCAGTATTCGCCCCCCGGCTCAGTCCCCTTACTCCCCATACACGGCCCCCACCATATAACGCACTCTTTTATAAAAACTTGACCGGCACACTTGCACACGATGCTGCCTATGCTACATGAGCTTTATAAAAAACCGAAGTCCTATTCTATTATGCGCTTTGACCAGCGCTGAAATCTGGATCTGAGTTTTACAAGAAATATAATTACCATGCAGCAAATCGCCCGTCATTGTGCTATTTGTTGATAAAAAATTACAGCGGAGCTGTCATGTCCAAGCCTGTTATTACCCGCTTTGCACCATCCCCTACCGGTTATTTGCATATCGGCGGTGCACGCACTGCACTCTTCAACTGGCTCTATGCCAAAAACCGTGGCGGCAAAATGCTGCTGCGTATTGAAGACACCGACCGTGAGCGTTCAACCGATGCCGCCACCGCCGCCATTCTGGACGGTCTAACATGGCTCGGCCTGACATGGGAAGGCGAAGCCATTTCCCAGTTTGAACGTGCGCCGCGTCACCGTGAAGTCGCAGAAGAGCTGGTTGCCAACGGCAAGGCTTATTATTGCTATGCAACACCGGAAGAATTGGATGCGATGCGCGAATTGGCGCGTTCAGAAGGTCGTCCGCCACGTTATGACGGCCGCTGGAGAGATCGCTCTGCCGATGAGGCGCCTGAAGGTGTAAAACCCGTTATCCGTATTAAAGCACCGCAAACCGGCGAAACCCTCGTTGATGATGCGGTTCAGGGCGAAGTGCGGTTCCCGAACAAAGATCTGGATGATTTCATTATTCTGCGTTCGGACGGCACACCAACCTATATGCACGCTGTTGTCGTTGATGACCATGATATGGGTGTCACCCACATCATCCGTGGTGATGACCACCTCACCAATGCAGCGCGCCAGACTGTCATTTATAATGCAATGGGCTGGGACGTTCCGTCCATGTCGCATATTCCGCTCATTCATGGTGCCGATGGTGCGAAGCTTTCCAAGCGTCACGGTGCTTTGGGTGTCGATGCTTACCGCGCCATGGGCTATCTGCCGGATGCGCTTTGCAATTATCTTGCCCGTCTTGGCTGGAGCCATGGCGACGATGAAATCATGTCGATTGCACAGATGATCGAATGGTTTGACATTGTCGATATCAATAAAGGTGCAGCACGCTTTGACTTCCAGAAACTGGAAGCCATTAACGGCCAATATATCCGTGCACGCGACAGCGAAGAGCTGACCAACACGCTGATCGACACACTCGGTTATTTTGAAGGTGGCGAAGCAATGCTTGCCGCTCTCGACGACACAAAACGTGCGCAGCTTTTGGCGGCCATGCCGGGTCTGAAAGATCGTGCCAAGACATTGGTTGAACTGATGGATGGCGCACAATTCCTGTTTGCACAGCGCCCGCTCCCACTGGATGAAAAAGCTGCAACCATTCTTAATGATGAAGGCCGCGCTCTTCTTAAAGATGTTTTGCCGGCACTGGAAGCAACAACTGAGTGGACTGCCGCAGCACTTGATTCTACTGCACGCGCATTTGCAGAAGAAAAAAACCTCAAACTTGGCAAGATTGCACAACCTTTACGTGCAGCCTTAGTGGGTAAATCCACATCGCCAGGCGTTTTTGATGTGCTGGAAGTGCTTGGACGCGAAGAAGCATTGGGCCGAATTCGCGATCAAATCGTTTAAGTTTTAAAAATTTGCCGCCAAACACGAAAACTTGCTGAAGTTGTAGCTTTTTAGCATTGCAACATTGGTACTTTGGGATAGTTTGGCGGCCAGTTATTCACACGGCAGACTAAGTGATAATTGGACAAACATGCACTAAATCTGCTTGAATACTTGCCGTACCCAAGCGGCGCAAAAGCAATAGTGGACATGAAAGGAATACCGATGTCTGACAAGACAGCTAGTTTTACCCTCGACGGAAAAACCTTTGAGCTGCCGGTGCGAGCGGGCACCGTTGGTCCAAATGTTGTCGATATCGGTCCGTTATATAAGAATGCAAATTCCTTCACATACGATCCGGGCTTCACTTCAACCGCATCATGTGAATCCAAAATCACCTATATTGACGGTGATGAAGGCGTTCTTCTCTATCGGGGCTATCCGATTGATCAATTAGCCGAAAACGGCGACTTCTTAGAAACCTGCTACCTTCTTCTTTACGGCGAACTGCCGACACAGGCACAAAAAGCCGATTTTGACTACCGTGTTACCCGTCACACAATGCTCCATGAGCAGATGACACGCTTCTTCACCGGCTTCCGCCGTGATGCCCACCCAATGGCCGTAATGGTCGGTTGCGTCGGCGCAATGTCCGCCTTCTACCACGACTCAACAGACATTACCGACCCACATCAGCGCATGGTGGCTTCCATCCGCCTGATCGCAAAAATGCCGACACTGGCAGCAATGGCTTATAAATACCACATCGGTCAGCCATTCGTTTACCCGAAAAACGATCTCGATTTCGCTTCAAACTTCCTGCACATGTGCTTTGCGGTTCCTTGTGAAGATTACAAGGTTAACCCTGTGCTTGCCCGTGCAATGGATCGTATTTTCATCCTGCATGCCGACCACGAACAGAACGCATCAACCTCGACAGTGCGTCTGGCCGGTTCTTCAGGTGCCAACCCGTTTGCATGTATTGCAGCTGGTGTAGCCTGCCTCTGGGGCCCTGCACATGGCGGCGCCAACGAAGCAGCATTGAACATGCTTGCTGAAATCGGCACTGTTGACCGTATCCCTGAATATATTGCAAAAGCAAAAGACAAGAACGATCCGTTCCGTCTGATGGGCTTTGGTCACCGCGTTTACAAAAACTACGATCCACGCGCTAAAATCATGCAGAAAACCACGCATGAAGTGCTGGCTGAACTCGGTATCAAAGATGATCCGTTGCTCGACGTAGCGATGGAACTGGAACGCATTGCTCTGACCGACGAATATTTCATCGAGAAGAAGCTCTACCCGAATATCGACTTCTACTCCGGTATTACGCTGAAGGCTCTCGGTTTCCCGACCGAAATGTTCACCGTGCTTTTCGCCCTCGCCCGTACTGTTGGCTGGGTCGCACAGTGGAAGGAAATGATCGAAGATCCACAGCAGAAAATCGGTCGTCCGCGCCAGCTTTACACTGGCGAAACAGAACGCGATTACGTGCCTGTTGCAAAACGCAAATAAGTTTAAAAACAAAAAGCCCCCGACCAGTTCGGGGGCTTTTTTTATACTATTTCGCAAAAGTGACTATCAGCAACACCAAGCTGACAGACTGCACTCTTTATCTGTCGCTTCATGTCGTGCTACGGATAAAACAGTTTTTTCCTGTAGCTTGCCAAGGCGGTTCATTTTAGATCATGAGTGCCAGTATTTCTTCCTCCCGCCTCAACCGTATTGATATTGCCCGTGGCCTCGCCCTCATTGCGATGGCGATTTATCATACCGGCTGGGACTTGGAATTCTTTGGCTATATGGATCCAGGCACCACAGCGCATGGCGGATGGAAACTCTTTGCCCGCCTGATTGCCAGCAGCTTTTTGATTCTCGTTGGCTTCAGCCTTTATCTGGCGCATGGCAAAGCTATCCGCTGGCACTCATTTGGCAAACGCCTCGCAATGATTGCCGTCGCGGCTTTAGCCATTACCGGCCTGACATATTACACATCACCCGATTCATTTATCTTTTTTGGCATTTTGCATCAAATTGCATTGGCCAGCGTGCTGGGTTTACTGTTTTTGCGCTTGCAAGTAGTGCTTATTCTGGCCGCTGCTTTGCTGATCTTTATTGCACCTGATTATGCCAGATCAGATTTCTTTAACGCGCCGCTGCTTGGCTTTATCGGCCTTGGCACCATCACACCATTATCCAATGATTATGTGCCGCTCTTTCCTTGGTTCAGCGCTGTGCTCACCGGTATCGCGCTTGCCAAACTGTGTCAGACTTTTAATCTAAGTGCGTGGCTGCAAAGTTCTGCCAAAGAGACACAAATTGGCAAACCGCTTACCTTTATCGGAAAACATAGTCTGGCTTTTTATCTGATCCACCAGCCTGTGCTGATGGCGATTATTTACGGCATCACTTTTATTGTGCCGCCGGCAGGGCCGGAGCGCGCTTTTGTGCAAGCGTGCCAGACCAATTGCGCACTGGAAGGTGACCCGCAATTATGCGCACAGTTCTGCGCTTGTGTTACCGATGATCTTCAGAACAAAAATATCGCCAAGCAGATTTATAATGGCGCGATAACGGAAGAACTGAACCAGTCATTGCAGGAGAGTGCACAACTCTGCTCGGTCAAAATGCTGCCAGCGTCTGAATAATTTCAGGTTCAAACACCAAGCTCCGCAATACGTTCAATGCAGATTTCTTCAATCCGCTCCAATTCGCTGAGCGTTTCTTCAATATCACGGCGCTTTTGCGTCAGTTCATCACGTTTTTCATTCACATGTCTGACTAGCAATTTCAGCTGCTCGATATCGGATGGCGGCTCGCTATACATGCGAATAATGTCGCGGATTTCAGCGATTGAAAATCCAAGCCGCTTGCCACGCAAAATCTGCCGCAGCAAATGCCGGTCGGCAGAGCGAAACAATCGGGTGCGCCCGCGTCGTTCCGGTTGCAGCAAGCCTTCATCTTCATAAAAGCGCAAGGTTCGCGTCGAAATACCAAATTCGCGCGTTAATTCGGTAATGGTATAATATTCGCGATGCAAACCTTGACCTTCCTATCAAAATCACAATAGCTGTCGAAACTTATTGCTCACTATCAGCAGAACTTCCTTTTACGTAACAGTCAAATAAAATCAACAAATCATGCTGCTGAAAATAAAAGATCAACCAGTTTTAACGCGCCCCCTGTTAAGAACACTTTTAATATCTATCGTTAGTCTCTGCACGTAAAAGCTTCAGCATTTCATCTCATCCCTCACCGCCTTTGAAAGAGCCCCTATGCAAAGACCTGTCAAAATCATTATCGGCGGTTTGGTTATCATTGCAGTCTTAGGCGCGGCTCCCTTTATGATCCGCCCTTATGTGGAAAAGCTCGGGACGCAGTCGCTTGAACTCTTGGCGCGCGACGGTGGATTCTGTGAAACTGACACCTGTGAGGAAGGCATTGATTACGCCCTCTCCTTTCTTGAGACCAATTACGGCTTGTCACAAGATGAGATTAAGTGGTGCATGGGCGTAGATGAAATTGCCCATCGGGAATGGCCATTTGCCAATGGCCTGAAAGACCTTGCCACCGATTTTATGTATCGCCGCTGTGGCGCTCCTATTCTCGATCTGCCGGAAGACAACTCCGACCTCGACAATGCGCCCTTAGCCGAGTGATCAGCCTACAAGATGCGCCTGCATATTGTTAAAAATGCTGTATTTTGTGCTGATCTACGCCTGTGAGGCAAAATACCACATGAATAAACCAAGGGCTGATTTCAGCTGAAAAATCTTAGCAAAAGCCAAATTCCCCCATTAATATGGGCATTTAACTCATCTTTAGATTTATTCTAAGTCATTGTTTTTTAGAACAATTCAAAATCATAGCATTTGACAATTTTTACATTAATTTTGCATATATGATCTAAATTTAGTTCAACCTTTAATATTCAGGCCTTTACCCTGAGCTATTGGAGGAACCAATGATTGGTTCAAATTCTGATAATAATATAAATAGCGCTCAGAATAATAAAAGCAGCGCTGTTTTTGCAAAGCGAAATGTAAAATTCGCTTACGCAGCAGTCTATAATCACATCAGCATGAATGAACAGCTGACCTTTATTGAAGGAGCGCTGTAAAATGCTTGTATGTCATTGCAACTTTATTACTCAAAAACAAATTGAAGATACAATCATTGAACTTCTGGATGAAGATTGCTGGCGCTTGATTGTGCCTTCAACTATTTACCATGCGATGTCTCGCCGCGGTCGGTGCAGCGGGTGCTTCCCAAATGTCATAGAAACGATCATAAAGGTCACTGAAGAATATCATCTTCGTCATAATCAGAATGATGAGAATGTCATATTGTTCATTGATCAAGTCAGATCCTTGCGTGAAAAATTTGGGAGAATAAAGCATGAAGGGCGAACCACAGGTCATCGAGCGGCTTAACGAGGCACTGTTTCTGGAACTCGGCGCAGTCAACCAATATTGGTTGCATTACCGCTTACTTGACGATTGGGGCTATGCGCGTCTTGCAAAAAAAGAACGCGAAGAATCCATCGAAGAAATGCAACATGCGGATCGTATTATTGAACGCATCATTTTCCTTGAAGGTCATCCAAACCTTCAATCGGTAGCGCCTCTGCGCATCGGTCAAAATGTCAAGGAAGTGCTGGAATGCGATTTGCAGGGCGAAATTGATGCCCGCACATCCTACAAGAAATCACGTGAAATCTGCGATCAGCTTGGCGACTATGTTACCAAGCAGCTTTTTGACGAGCTTCTGAAAGACGAAGAAGGCCATATCGACTTTCTCGAAACACAATTGGAACTGCTTGGTAAAATTGGCGAAGAGCGCTATGGCCTGCTCAATGCAGCACCGGCAGACGAAGCCTGATTAAATAATATTGAAGGCCAGCGGGAACAAGCCTTTCTTATATTAATGTAGAAAAGCCGCACTGATTGTTAGTGCGGCTTATTTTTTACTCTTAAGCATTTTGTCTGGCAGTTGCCAATTTAAGCACCACAGAGGCTGCCAATTCGCCCGATGGCTGATCTGTCGCCATCAACTCAGCAACCTCTTCAAAACCCTTGATTTGCGCCTCACGAGCAGGGCCGTCAATCAGCAAGCGCTGCAATTGCCGTGCCAAAGCACCCGACCGCATATAATGGTCGAAATATTCCGGCAAAATTGGTTCATCCGTTATGATGTTCGGTAGTGCCGCACTCCAGATGGTAATACGTGGTAATAAAAACTGCCGTGCGAACCAATCCGTCTTATAAGCAAGCACTGTCGGCACCTGTGCCAAAGCCAGCTCCAGTGACACTGTGCCAGATGCGGCAAGTGCGGCATCGCTCTCCGAAAAGGCCAGATATTTGGCTTCATCACCGACAACAATCTTAGGTTTTACAGGCCAGTTCTTAGACTGCTCCCGCACCGTCTCTTCCAGATGCGGCAAGGTCGGCAAAATAGCCTCAATGCTTTCAAAACGCAGCGCAAGCTCTTTCAGAGCTTCGCCAAAAACCGGCATCAGACCCTGTATTTCAGAACGACGTGAACCCGGCAAAATCAAAACTTGCCGCGGTGCTTTGGCATCCTTCAGCACACCGCGCTTCTTCTGTTTCTCACGCGCATCCAAGATCGGCTGCAATCCTGCCAAACGATGACCAACATAAGTTGCTTCCGGCCCATGCAGTTTTTTAAGCACATCCACTTCAAACGGCAAAATCGTCAGTACATGATCAATATAATCGCGCATTTCTTTGGCGCGGCGCGGTCGCCATGCCCAAACGGTTGGTGCGATATATTTAACGATTGGAATTGACGGATCGGCAAGGCGCACTTTTTTGGCAACGCGATGGGTAAAATCCGGACTATCGATAATCACCAGACAATCCGGCTTTTCAGCAACCATTGCTTTTGCGGTCTGGCGAATACGCATGATCAGTTTCGGCAGATTTTTTAAAACCGCACCCAACCCCATCAACGATATTTCATGCGGATTAAACAGGGTTTTCAGGCCGCGCTCTTGCAGATGCGCGCCGCCAACGCCAACGATGTCCACCAGACGATCTGTTTGCAGGCGCAGTGCATCAATCAGATCTGCACCAAGCAGATCGCCTGATTCTTCACCTGCAACAATTGCGATCTTGAGAGGTGTGTGTTGCGATTGCGGACGGGTAATCACCGGCTTACTCATCAGCGTCAGACCTCACTCAATAGGTGTTCGAACAAATGTCTCAATAAACAGGCCGCGTTTATTGGCCTCGGTTATCGTCTCGTGATAGCCAAGCACAAAACTGCGCCCTGCTTCAACTGCAATTCCTGCCAAGCCGGCTTTATCAGCATTGATCACGGTCTGAATGCCAATGGCTGGCAAATCGGCTCGCTCTTCCTGCGAAGGTTTGGCGCATTTTACCAACACACCACCACGCGGCGGAATACGCCCTGATGCACGAAGCTCAGCCACACGGATCAGCATCAGATCAGTGCCTTCTGCGCCTTCCAGCGCCACCACACGACCACCAACAGCAACGCCGCCCTGCCCGACATCAAGATCACCCAGCAAGCGCGCAGCCTCAGCGCCAAGCTGAATATTATGCTGCTCACGCTTGTCAGGACGTGCCGTGGTCAAACTTTGTGCCGGCATTGGCGACAGTAAATCAGGCACAATCTCATGCGCGCCGATCACCTTAATATCATAATCTTCAAGCAAGCGGATAAAAGCACGAAGCAACGCGTCATCGCCTTTGCCCAATGCGCCGATCACTTTCGGCAGCGCTCGCAAAGTCGGCATGTCGAAGCGCAAATCAGATAAATGCGGACGATTAAGCACACCACCGGCTAAAATAACCTGTGGGATATTATGCGCTTTCATCGTCTTGATGAATTTTGCAAATTCAACGATTGAAAGTTCCTGATGCTCAAATTGATACAATTCAGGTGCTGCTTCGCCTCGCAGAGCAAAGATAAACGGCGCATTACCGCTGGCAGCTAAAGATTTTGCAACTTCAATCGGTAACAGTCCGTTTCCCGCAATAATCGCAGTGCGAGGGGAAACGGATTGATTTGCTATCGAATGACGATTATTGCTCGCCACCGTCATCCTCACGGGCGTCTTTTGCTGACTTAATCAAAGGCGTACAGAATGCACGTTTTGAATCTGTTGTGACAAAGTCAATCAGATCAGCAACTGCTTTTGAGTCGGCATAAGCAAGTTTCACGTCATTAGCGCGATCCTGCACAGGTTTTGTGCGATCGAACAACATACGTGACGCATGACGAACAGCATGAATTTCTTTTCTGTCCATGCCGGAACGCTTCATGCCAATAATGTTCAGCCCCCCCAAATGCGCATGAACACCAATGACCATGCCAAATGGAATAACATCACCGGCAACCGCAGCCATACCGCCCACAAAAGCATGATGGCCGATACGAGTGAACTGATGCACAGCAGAGCCACCGCCTAAAATGGCACGATGGCCAATTTCGCAGTGACCGCCAACCATCACATTATTGGCAAATGTTACATGATCTTCGACAATACAATCATGGGCAACATGCGCATAAGCCAAGAACGTGCAGTGATCGCCGACAATGGTGCGGCCACGGCTGGTATCAGAACCACAATGCATGGTCACGCCTTCGCGGATTGTGCAATTGGTGCCGATTTCCAATGTGGTCGGGCCACCTGTATGTTTACCGTTTTGCGGATCACAACCAAGCACAGCATGCGGGAAAACCTGTGCATGAGCACCAAGTCTTGTGGCACCTGTCACCACAACGTGGCTCATCAATTGAGAACCATCACCGATAACCGCCCCTGACTGGATGTGGCAGAAAGGCCCGACAGAAACGCCAGCACCAAGCTGCGCTCCGTCTTCAACAAATGCGGTTGGGTGAATAATGGTCTCGGCCATATGTTTTACTCTTTCCCGTCTGGGACATGGGTCATTGCGGAAACTTCTGCTTCTGCAACTTTGACTCCGTCAACTTCAGCTACACACTGATATCTGGAGATGTTACCACGTTGTTTCAACTTATTGACATGCAATAAAAGTTGATCGCCCGGAACCACTGGCTTGCGGAACTTGGCATTGTCAATGGTCATGAAATAAACCAGACCAGGACGACCCTGACCATTAGAAAGAACAACGATTGCTCCTGCAGTCTGTGCCATTGCTTCAATGATCAAAACGCCCGGCATTACCGGCTTTTCAGGGAAGTGCCCCATGAAATGCGGTTCATTAATGGTCACATTTTTAACACCGGTAGCCGACTGGTCACCGTTGATATTAATAATGCGATCAATCATCAAAAACGGATAACGATGCGGCAGTGCATTCAAAACTTGGTGAATATCAGCCGCTTCAAGCTTAACCTCGTTGATCTCAGTCATCAGAGGATTGCTCCTTCTTAGGTTGTCCAAAGCTGCGCAGGGTTGCCACTTCGCGGAACCACTGCTTGATAGGTCGGGCAGGAAAACCGCCCCATTTCTCTCCATCCGGAATATCGCGCATTACACCACTTGCTGCAGCGATCTGCACATTCGATCCGATAGTCAGATGGTCTGCCAGGCCGACACGTCCGCCCAGCATGGTCATATCACCAATCGTAACGCTGCCGGAAATCCCGCAATGCGCTGCTACGATGCAGTAACGTCCAATTTTTACATTATGTGCAATTTGCACCAGATTATCGACCTTGGTGCCCTCACCGATAATCGTATCGCTCAATGAGCCACGATCAATCGTGGTATTCGCACCGACTTCGACATGATCCTGAATAACAACACGGCCAAGTTGCGGCACTTTTTCGAGGCCAGCAGGCCCCGGCAGATAACCGAAACCATCCTGCCCCACACGCACACCCGGATGCAGAATCACATGATTGCCAATGAAAGCGCACTGAACAGAAACACCCGGCGCGATATATGTATGACGCCCGATCTGGCAATTAGCACCGATAACGGCTGTTGCACAAATACGCGATCCTGCGCCGACAGTCACACCTTTACCGATAACAGCGCCTGCTTCAACAGTCGCACCATCTTCAATCACGGCAGTTGCGTGAATATTGGCACAAGACGAAATACCCGCCTCGCCCATCCACGGCTCAGGAAAGGCTGATGCAGGAAATAATTTTCGACCTAGCAGAGAAAAAGCATAATGCGGCTGCCTGACAATCAGTGCTGCCACGCCCGCCGGAACTGACGAAGCCATATCCTCAGTGCAAAACACACCAGCAGCGTTTAAATCTTTAAGCTGCGACGCATTCTTCTTACCTTCAACAAAGACCAAAGCATCAGCTGAGGCATTATCAATGGAAGCTAAGCGCGCAAAAAAACGCGATGCCAACTGCACATTATGCAGTTTGGCACCGGTCAATTCAACAGCGTCTCCGATTGTAACGGGACGATCAAGTGGGAAGAAAACAGGATCTGCCATCAAAACACTTTCTCTCCCGGCTCCATATGGCTCCGGGAGAAGGCAAATCGATCAGAACTTGCTCGAGATACCAAAGTTGAAGTTCTGTACTTTATCCGAAGAAGCCTTGGAAGTTGGTACAGCATAGTCAAAGCGCAGCGGGCCAAATGGTGAAGCCCACATCAGGCTGAGACCAACAGAAGAACGGATCTTCTTATCATCACCCTCAACTTTACCAGTACCTTTAGATCCATAGAGCATAGCTGCATCAGCAAACAACGCACCGCGGATACCAAAGCTTTCCGGGATAACCGGCGTCGGGAACTGTAATTCAGCAGTTGCCTTCAGGTAGGTTGTACCACCAAGCCAGTAACGTTCACCGCTGCCATTTGAAGCTTCTTGATAAGGGCCCATGCTATTATATTTGAAGCCGCGGATCAGATCCTGATCATTTTTGAACAGGTCAAACATACGCACGCCGTCATCTTTAAACGCATGGATGTAACCACCGCCAACGCCCAACATACCGATCAGATCAGCATCTTCATGCAAGGTCTGATAATATTTGGCATCAACTGTTGACTTCAAGAACTTCGCATCACCGCCAAGACCGGCAAATTCCTGCGTAAAGCGGGCAAAGATACCGTCGCGCGGGTTTTGCTTATTGTCGATGCTGTCATAAACCAGCGAATAGCTGATTGATGAGCGCAACCATGGACTATACTCAGCAGCTTCTGCAAGGGCTGGCGCGTAATCACCATCCGCCAGTTTCTTCTGATCAAGCTTATACTTTTCCTGAACCAGATTATAAGCAATACCGGCAGAGAAATTATCAGTGATTGGCAGACCAAAGCGGATCGAACCACCAGTCTGTGTCACATCATAGTCGCGATCAACGCGGTGGCTACGGCGGAATACATCAAAACCGGCAGAGATACGGTTACCGAGGAAATAAGGCTCGGTGAAGGAGAAGTTGTAGTTACGCATATCGTTCTGACCTATACCGGCACCAAAACGGATATACTGACCACGACCGAGGAAGTTACGCTCGGTTACAGAACCTTCAACAGAAGCACCTGGTGTACCACCACCGGTCGCATAACCTGCACCAATGGAGAATTCACCAGTTGATTTTTCCATCACATCAACAATCAGCACAACCTGAT
>JAEWHQ010000073.1 GCA_023387715.1 Pseudomonadota bacterium
CGTAAGGAAAGCCCCATAGCAACGCGCATGAAAAAAGCTTGCGGCAATTCAAAACGCTTAGTTTCCACATGCAGGAAGTAGCGGTCATAAAGGGTTTGCAAGCCTAAATAATCAAATTGCAGATCACGATCCGGCTGAATGGCTGCGACTATGCGATCAAGATCAAACAGCGCCAATTCCGGATCAAGCTGATCGGCATCAATACCGACACGGATGTAGGATTTCAGATAATTCGGGTAAAGCTCGCACATCTGCTTATGGGTTGCTTCACGCGGGGAACCTTCAACAAAGGTCAGCACTTCACGGCGCAGCTTATCCAGCAAAAGACGGGCACTGACCTTGGAATAGTCAGGCTCGGTTTCAATCAGAGTACGCGCAGCCAAAATAGGTGCAAGCGCCAGCTCATCCTGTGTGATGCCGCTATAAAGATTACGTTTTGTTTCAGTAAGAATGGCTTCCGATGAAACTGAAGGCAGACCAAAACACGCCTCTTCTACGACATGTTTGAGACGGGCTTCATCAAGCGGCACCAGTTGACCGCTGGCGCTCTTCATCTGCAATTGCGGTACTGCCTGCGGATTATTGGCCGCCTGTTCGGCACGCTCGCGCGCACGTTCTTCACGATAAAGCACATAAGCGCGTGCCACTTTATGATGGCCGCCGCGCATCAATGCCAGCTCGACCTGATCCTGAATATCTTCAATATGGAAAGTACGGCCTGCCGTTGCATGGCGGGTAAGGCCAGCAATAATAGCTTCAGAAAGCTCGGCAACGACATCATGAACACGACGCGATGAAGCAGCACTGGTGCCTTCAACCGCGAGAAAAGCTTTTTGCAGCGCAACAGCAATTTTATCACCTGCAAAAGGTGTCACTGATCCGTTGCGACGGATAACCTGATAACCCGGTTCGGAATCATTAGCGGCGTTTACGACAGAAAAAGTGTCGCCGTCAGCAGGCTCACGTGAGATAGAAATCGACATTGGCTTACCCCAATTTTTGTTGGGGGCAAGGTCAAACGGATGCATGCGTGAAAAAGAGCGACGCCACACGCCTGCTCTGTTGCCAGCACACCACCGGGACACCCCGCCCAGGGAGAACATTTCGTGTCAGGGCAGGTCTCCTGGCTGGCGGGTCGGTGCTTTTGTCCGTCTTCCCAAGGATAATCCTCAGTGACTTCTTAGAGCGCCATACGTCCGACAAGACGTATAAAGGACGCTCTAATCTAAAATTTACGCATCGTACCTTTTCAAAAACCGATTCCGGTTTCGGGTCGATGCTGTAAGAACAAAAACTCGCCGCTTTACAGTTGCGGGGGCAGCTCCGGTTTAAGCGGCGTTAGCACCATCTCTTCCGGATTCCCTATTATCTCTCTATCTTGCGATTCGAGAGACCGTGACCACCAAATATAGACATTCAATGTGCGCGGACGTCAACATGTAGTTGCGTGATACACACTTATTATTTTTTGAAAGGGATAAGGAGATGCCCTATATATAGTACAACCCAAGGAGCTTTAACATGATGAATATTGGCCAAGCAGCAACTGCGTCGGGTATAAGTGCTAAAATGATCCGTCATTATGAGACGGTCGGGCTGATTGAAAAGGCTGGCCGCACCGAGGCTGGCTACCGCGTTTATTCCAAACGGGATGTGGAAACATTGCGTTTTATCCGGCGCGGTCGTGATTTGGGCTTCTCGCTCGATCAGATCAAAGATTTGCTGACGCTTTGGCAAGACCACAGCCGCGCTTCATCCGATGTGAAGCAAATAGCCCTCACCCATGTGGCGGAGCTGGAAGCGAAGATGGAGCAGTTGCGCGAAATGGCGGATACATTGCGCCATCTGGCGCAGAACTGTCAGGGCAATAACCGCCCTGACTGTCCGATTTTGCATGATCTGGCCAGCAACGTAGCCAAATCATAATTGTGTCGGTTAAACCTGCAATGCAGGTTTAACCTTGCGCAGACGCAGCGCGTTGGAAAGCACAAAGATGCTAGAAAGTGCCATCGCACCCGCCGCCAGCATTGGCGACAATAATGTGCCCCACAGCGGATAAAGCACGCCAGCTGCAACCGGAATAAGCGCAATATTATAGGCAAATGCCCAGAACAGGTTTTCGCGAATATTGCGAATGGTGGCGCGTGATACGGCTAGTGCATTGATAACGCCGCGCAAATCACCCGACATCAAAACAATATCAGCGCTTTCCATCGCCACATCCGTGCCGGTGCCCAAGGCAATTCCCACATCAGCGGCCGCCAATGCCGGTGCATCATTGATGCCATCGCCGACAAAAACAAGCACTTCGCCATTGGACGACAGACGCTTTAAAGCATCCACTTTGCCACCCGGCAGCACTTCCGCCTCCACATGGTCAATTGACAAGGAACGCGCAATCGCTTCTGCCGTTGCACGACCGTCACCGGTGATCATCGCTACTTTCAAGCCCATCTGATGCAGCGCATCAATCGCTTGCTTCGTTGATGGCTTTAGCGGATCGGCAATCGACAGGATTGCAGCCAATTGACCATCAACCGCTACATAAATCGACGAGCGCCCCTGAGAAGCCAGTTGATTGGCCACTTTTTCCAAAGCTGTAATATCAACATTAAGCGCTGCCATATGACGACCGGCACCAACGGCCACCTGCTGACCATCGACATCTGCAACCAGTCCCATACCGGCAATGGCGTCAAAATTCTGCACATCCTTTAAGACAAGACC
Source organism: Pseudomonadota bacterium (assembly GCA_023387715.1). Lineage (GTDB taxonomy): Bacteria > Pseudomonadota > Alphaproteobacteria > Rhizobiales > Rhizobiaceae > Paenochrobactrum > Paenochrobactrum glaciei. The sequence goes on from JAEWHQ010000073.1 coordinate 2,728, forward strand.
TTTATCTTCTGCCGCTTGCACAACAGCTGCGGCAATCGGATGCTCAGAGCGTGCCTCGACACTGGCAGCAAGGGTCAGGATTTTTGCCTCATCCTGTCCGGCAACAGCTTCAAAGTGAGCCAAAACAGGTTTACCCAAGGTCAGTGTTCCGGTTTTATCAAAGGCAATCACCGATGCTTCACGTAAACGTTGCAACGCATCACCCCGACGGAACAGCACACCCATTTCCGCTGCACGTCCGGTGCCGACCATAATTGATGTTGGCGTGGCAAGCCCCATCGCACATGGGCAGGCAATAATCAGCACGGCAATGGCATTCACCAATGCAAAACCCAGACTCGGTGACTGGCCAAAGATCAGCCAGATCACAAAAGTGATAACAGCAGCAACCAATACCGCAGGTACAAACCAACGGGTGACTTTATCCACCATCGCCTGAATTGGCAGCTTGTCGGCCTGCGCATCTTCCACCATGCGGATTATCTGCGCGATCACCATATCGCTGCCGACTTTCGTCGCCTGATAGGTGAAAGAACCAGATTTATTGATGGTGCCGCCAACCACTTGGCTGCCTAATTCTTTGGCAACAGGCACCGGTTCACCGGTAATCATGGATTCGTCAATATAAGAAGAACCCTCAATAACACTACCGTCGACAGGTACTTTTTCACCCGGTCTGACCTGGACATGATCTCCCACGCGCACATCTTCCAACGGCACATCAACCGCCTTGTTATTGCGCACAACACGCGCAGTTTTCGCCTGTAAATCAACCAGACGGCTGATGGCAGCACTGGTTCTGCCCTTGGCGCGTGCTTCCAGATAACGGCCAAGCAGGATCAGCGCGACAATGACGGCTGCGGCTTCAAAATAGACATTTACCGTGCCTTCAGGCAATACGGAAGGCATGAAAGTAGCAACCGTTGAAAAGCCCCAGGCGGCCAATGTGCCGACCGCCACCAGCGAATTCATGTCCGGTGCGGCTTTCAAAAGTGCCGGAATACCAAGCTTGAAGAAACGCAAACCCGGCCCGAACAATACCAGCGTTGTCAGCACAAACTGAAGATACCAGCTA
>JAEWHQ010000185.1 GCA_023387715.1 Pseudomonadota bacterium
CGATCTTCCATCAGGCCGACATTGTTGATGTCCGGCACTTTGGAGCAGCCAACGCCCTGATCGACCCAGCGCACGACATAACCCAAAATACCTTGGGCATTATTGTCGATTTCAGCCTGAATATCTTCCGCTGTCCAGTTTGGACGGGTCGCAACAGGCACAGAAAGAATGTCTTCCAGCTTGGCACGCGGGCGCTTTTTCAGCTCTTCCTGCACAGCCGCGACATCAACCGTGTGATAATGGGTGGCGTGAAGGGTTGCAGCGGTTGGTGAGGGAACCCATGCGGTGGTGGCGCCAGCTTTCGGATGGCCGATTTTCTGCACCAGCATTTCTGCCATCAGATCCGGCATGGCCCACATGCCTTTACCGATTTGCGCGTGGCCGGAAAGACCACATGCCAAGCCGATATCAACATTGGAAGCTTCATAAGCGGCAATCCATGCAGACTGCTTCATGTCACCCTTGCGGATCATCGGGCCTGCTTCCATTGAAGTGTGCATTTCATCGCCGGTACGATCAAGGAAACCGGTATTGATGAAGACAACACGTTCTTTGGCTGCGCGGATGCACTCTTTCAGGTTGATGGTTGTGCGGCGTTCTTCGTCCATTACGCCCATTTTCAGCGTGTTCGGCTTCATGCCGAGCATTTCTTCGGTGCGGGTGAAAAGTTCGCTGGCAAAAGCCACCTCTTCAGGGCCGTGCATTTTTGGCTTAACAATATAAACCGAGCCGGCGCGCGAGTTCATGTGACGACCATTTGGCCCGACATCGTGCAGCGCAATCAGACTTGTGAAGGCGGCATCCATAATGCCTTCCGGCACTTCATTACCGTCTTTGTCGAGAATGGCCGGATTGGTCATCAGATGACCAACATTGCGCACCAGCATCATTGAACGGCCGGGCAAAGTAAGCGCGGAACCATCAGGTGCAGTGTAAGTGCGGTCAGCATTGAGGCGGCGGGTGACAGTCTTACCACCTTTTTCAAAGCTTTCTTCCAGCTTGCCGTTCATCAGGCCGAGCCAGTTGCGATAGACAGTGATTTTGTCTTCAGCATCCACTGCCGCAATGGAATCTTCACAGTCCTGAATGGTGCTGAGTGCTGATTCAAGCACAACATCAGCAATATGCGCCGGATCAGTTTTACCGATCGGATGGTCTGCATTGATGATAATATCTGCATGCATACCATTTTTGGCAACCAGCACGGATGACGGGTTGGCAGCATCACCATTATAGCCTTTAAACTGGCTGGCATCTGCCAAGCCGGTTTCACCGGCAGCGGTGGTGACAACAAGTTTGCCGTCTTTAATGCTTAAAGCGGTAACATCCGTCCATTTGCCTTGTGCAAGCGGGGTGCTCTGGTCGAGGAAGTTTTTCGCCCATGCAATAACCTTAGCACCGCGCTTTGGATTATAGCCGCCGGATTTTTCTGCGCCATCCTCTTCCGAAATCGCATCGGTGCCGTAAAGCGCATCATAAAGCGAACCCCAACGGGCATTGGCGGCGTTAAGCGCGTAACGGGCATTCATCACCGGCACAACCAGCTGTGGTCCGGCCAGTTCAGCAATCTCCGGATCAACATTGCTGGTTGAAACTTTGAAATCTTCGCCTTCCGGCAGCAGATAGCCGATCTCTTTCAGAAAGTCCTGATATTCTGCCTGCGTGTAGGCTCTGTCGCGATTGGCTTTATACCAGGCATCGATTTGTGCCTGCATTTCATCACGCTTTGCCAAAAGGCTACGGTTTTTCGGTGCCAAATCATGAACGATTGCCGAAAAGCCTTTCCAGAAAGCTTCTACTGACACATTGGTACCGGCAATGGCTTCTTTTTCTAAGAATTCAGCCAGAGCAGGGGCAACCCGCAGGTTTTCAATCTCGACATAATTGGTCATGACAGGCTCTCCGATGTAAATGCTAAAAGGTGACTTATAAAAAGTCTTATCCACTTGAAGCGTTTCGGCGGGCTTTCGTCAATATATTATAGATGAACATCATTTGTGACGTTATGGAATAAATAGCGTGCCTATATATAAGTGATGCACTGTTTTGGCGCTGCTATATAAAGGCTTACGATGATAAGCGGAGTTTTGAGCAATTGCGTATTGATACGATTAAAGATGTAGAGACAGGCTTGGAAGCTTTGCTACAGCTCGACCCGCGGCTGCAAGTCATTCGTGATTATGCAGGGCAGTTACCGTTACGGCGTAATCCGGCCGGTTTTGAAAGCTTAGCCTCCATCATTGTCGGTCAGCAGGTTTCCATTGCCAGTGCGGCGGCGATCTGGGCGCGTTTTAAGCAGCATATTGATCCGCTGACACCGGAAAATTATCTGGAGCAGGGGGCAGAGGTTTGGAAACTGACCGGATTATCGCGTCCGAAGCAAAAAACATTTCAGCATTTATCGGCTGCACTGATTGAAGGACAGCTGGATTTGCCGTCCTTAACCGCAATGCCGGTGGATGATGCGATGGCTCAGCTCACCGCCATTCACGGTATCGGCCCTTGGACGGCAGAAGTTTATTTGCTTTTTGCCGAAGGGCATGTGGATATTTTTCCGTCCGGTGATGTGGCTTTGCAGGAGGCGGTTGCGCGGGCGTTTGGTTTTGACAGTCGGCCGAGCGCAAAAGAGTTAAGCCTTTTGGCTAAAGACTGGTCGCCTTGGCGCGGGATCGCGGCGCGCTTGTTTTGGGCTTATTATGCAGCCTCAAGAGGCAAAGAAGCAGCACCCGTTATGTCTGTTATGTGAGATTTATATCACTTGACCACATATCTGTGTGTGATTGCAGCTCTTTTTCGTTTTTTGCTTCACATTTCTGTAACACCGGCCTTACATTATCACTTCAGGTTTCTGCTGGGGCGGTTCCTATTTAGTCGGTAGTTAGCGAGCCGTTCTACGTTTTATTTCTGCGCGTTTTTGTAACCATCATGCTTCATTTAGCACGATGGTGAAATGCTTGATAGAACTGTAGGAGGTGTTACTTGACTATAGCTGTTTCTCCCAACGGCTTGCCGGCATTGGTGCTGAATGCGGATTACAGGCCGCTCAGTTATTACCCCTTATCATTGTGGTCATGGCAGGATGCGATTAAGGCTGTGTTTCTTGATCGGGTGAATATTGTCGCTGAATATGAACATGAAGTGGCATCGCCTTCATTTTCCATGCGGCTACCCAGTGTGATTTGTCTGAAATCCTATGTGAAGCCGCCGCGTTATCCGGCTTTCACCCGCTTTAATGTGTTTTTGCGCGATAGGTTTGAGTGCCAATATTGTGGCTCATCGCATGAATTGACATTTGATCATGTCATTCCGCGTTGCCATGGTGGTGAAACCACATGGGATAATATCGTGGCGGCTTGTTCGCCGTGTAATTTCAAAAAAGGCGGGCTGATGCCGGCTGCCGCCAAAATGTGGCCGCGTCAAAAGCCCTATCAGCCGAGTGTGCAGCAATTGCACACGAATGGGCGGTTATTTCCGCCCAATCATGTGCATCAAAGCTGGCTCGACTTTTTATATTGGGATGCCGAGCTGGAGCCGTAGTCTATATTCAAGCCTTGCGGGTAGAAAACGCGCCAAAGAAACCGATAGCAGCAAACAACACGCTGGCCAGAATGTTCCAACCCGGAAAAGACAGGCCGAGGAAGTGTCCGGCAGCTTCATCACATGCAGGCGGGCGGATTTTATTGATATTGCCAAGCAGGCTGCCTGCTTCGGTGGTGATCGACATAGAGGCGGTGCTGCAATCTGCTGGTCCCGGCCAATATTTCAGTTCCACGCCGGTGTGATAAATCGCCAGCATCAAGCCATAGCTCATCAGCAATGCACCAATCAGCAAAAGCACGCGGGTTAAAACAGGTGACCATTTGGCTTTGGCAAAAAGAAATGCAGCGGCCATCAGCGGAATGCCAATATAATAAGGCGTGCGCTGCTCAAGGCATAATTTGCATGGCATGAAGCCGCCCCAATGTTCAAATGCCAAGGCGGTGCCGACCGTGCCAGCC
>JAEWHQ010000258.1 GCA_023387715.1 Pseudomonadota bacterium
GGATTGAGGCGGGCGTCTGCCGGATGTGCGATCGCTTTCGTCTGCACGAAAATCATCATGGTCATTTTTCGGTTTTGAGCCGCTAAAGCTCGGCTCAATGCGATTGTTATTATTTTTACGTGACGACATGCGTGATCAGATTCTGTCCGGCTAATAATTTTTGTCTGCTGTGTATGATAATTGCGGCAGTTTAAAGGGGGGTAAACAGAAGAAATTGATTTATCGCTATGGTTGATAAAATAAACCTGCCCTGATCATGGAGGTGCTGATCAAGGCAGGCTTTGAGAGATGTGAACGCTCACATCTTAAAAACGATAGGCGACACCAATGCGGAATTCGTCCGTTTTGACCTTGGTTTTATAGTTAAAATTATCAATGGCGAATGTTTTGCGGCCATAATCCGTATGACGGTATTCAAGGCGCAAGGTCGTATTACTGGCCAGCGCATAATCAACACCTGCCCCTGCTGTCCAACCGGTCATGTTGTTGCGGTCGCTTTGATAATTGTAATTGGCGTCATAGATGGAATTTTTAATTCGGGCAGTGGCAACACCACCGGCGATGTAAGGCATCCAGCGATCCATCGCATAGCCGAGACGCGCACGCAGGGCTGCTGACCATTCCAGCTTGCTCTCATGGTTGATGTCGCGGGTAGCGTTGGGATTAAGAAAAACCGAGTAAGCATTGTTCTGGCGGGCACCATTATAGGTGAGGTCGGCATCAACGCCGAGGATCATATTGTTCCAGAACTCGAAATTATAGCCGCCATAAATGCCGCCCAAAAGACCATCGGATTTGTGGCGCATATGATATTGGCCATCGAAACGCTCTTTGAAACGCGCGTTCTGATAGCCGGTTTCAAAACCCAGATATCCGCCCGTCCATGAGTGGCTGTTTTCAAAGGCAACCGGCATAATCTCATGGTGCATAATCGCATCAGCAGCATGGGCTGTGTAGGATGTGGCTGTAAGAATTGCGGCCGTGATCAATAGTTTTTTCATGAAAACCTCAGCTGTTAAAAATATTTTTTGGTTAGGTAATGAAGCTATGGTCTCATGTGTTGTCGTTTATGTATGTAGTATTAATGTAACATGACTTTAATTGTTCATTGTATTAATCTTATGTATTTTATTTATAGATCACTGATTGGGAATTTAATTAAATATATTGTTATTTTCAATAATATTAATTTTAAGAAATATTATATAGAAATGAAAAAAAAGGCGGCAGAGTTGCTCTCTGCCGCCTTTTGCTGATTCTGTTGAGTGTTCTTAAGGGCGCGCATCAGGCGTGTGAGAAAATATCCTGTTCATCCCAGCCCATCAGATCGAGTTCTGCGCGGGTTGGCAGAAACTTGAAGCATTCTGCGGCTTGTTTCTGGCGGCCTTCACGTTCCAGTCTCTGTTCGAGAATGGTTTTGAGACGGTGCAGATAAAGCACGTCAGAAGCAGCATATTCCAGCTGTGCCTGGGAAAGCGTTTCTGCTGCCCAGTCGGAAGACTGCTGCTGTTTGGAAATGGAAACATCCAGCAGCTCGCCGCAAATTTCTTTCAGGCCGTGGCGGTCTGTATAGGTGCGGGTCAGTTTTGACGCAATTTTGGTGCAGAAAACCGGCAGCGGCATGACGCCGAAAGTGTGATAAAGCACAGCAATATCAAAGCGGCCAAAGTGGAAGATCTTGGTGATATTGTCATCGCCCAAAAGCTTGATCAGGTTGGGAGCCTGTTTTTGCCCCTTTTCAATCTGGATAATATCGGCTGTGCCGTCACCTGGCGAAATCTGCACCACGCATATGCGGTCGCGCAGTGGGTTGAGCCCCAGAGTTTCGGTGTCGATAGCAACGGAATCCACCTGATAATTGCTTAAATCAGGCAGATCGTTTTTGTGAAAGCGAATAGTCATTGCATGCCGTTTCTTTTTAAGGGTTATTTTTGTGCCAGGGCGTTTAGAATGCGAGCCCATGAGCGCTGCCCCTTATGGAAGGAAGTGATTTCGTATTTTTCGTTTGGTGAATGGATGCGGTCATCTTCAAGACCAAAACCAACCAGCAGCGATTCCATGCCCAGATAGGTGTCGAAGTCACCAACGATCGGAATAGAGCCGCCCATGGCGGTGAGAACTGCCGGATTTGGCCATTCGTCGGACAAGGCGTCTTTGGCTTTGTTGACGAGGGATGAATCATAAGGCAGCTGAATAGCTGGCGAGCCGCCGTGATTGGCAAATTCTGCGCGGCAATCAGCTGGCAATCTGTCGAGGACAAACTGATGGAAAGCAGCGCGGATTTTTTCCGGATCTTGCTTATGGACAAGACGGAAGGAGATTTTAGCAGAAGCCTGTGCCGCAATGACAGTTTTGAAGCCATCGCCTGTATAGCCGCCGGTGATGCCGTTAACCTCAGCAGTCGGGCGCGCCCATGTCAGCTCCAGCACGCTGCGGCCTTTTTCACCGCTTGGAACGGAAAGGCCGATAGGGCCTAAGAAGTTTTCAGCGGTGCGACCGAGATTGTCCCATGATTGCAGGATTTGCGATGGTGTTTCTTCAACGCCGTCATAAAAACCCGGAATGGTGATATGGCCGTTTTCATCATGAATATCGGCAACGATCTTGCTCAAAATATGGATAGGATTGGCGGCCGCGCCACCAAAGGAGCCGGAATGCAAATCGCGGTCGGCTGCAAAAACAGTGACTTCTGTGCCAACAAGGCCGCGAAGGCCTACAGAAATTGCCGGTGTTTTTTCGTCCCACATGCCGGTGTCGCAAACAAGTGCGCAATCGGCTTTCAGTTCTTGTTTGTTTTGTTCCAGAAACGGCTTCAAAGATGGTGAGCCGGATTCTTCTTCACCTTCAAACAGAATGGTCACTTTAACCGGCAATTTGCCATGCACGGCTTTATAAGCGCGGCAGGCTTCCACGAAAGTCATCAGCTGGCCTTTGTCGTCAGAGGTGCCGCGACCGGTCATGATTTTGCGGCCATTGCCCATATCTTTGACGGCTGGTGCAAACGGATCATTTTCCCAAAGGTTGAGCGGATCAACAGGCTGCACGTCATAATGGCCATAGAAAAGCACATGCGGTGCATCATCTGTCGGGCCTTCATGATGGGCAACAACCATCGGGTGACCCGGTGTGTCGCGAACGCTTGCATCAAAACCGATTGATTGCAGATCTTTGACCAGCCACTCGGCGGCCTGACGGCAATCAGCTTTAAAAGCCGGATCGGTGGAAATGGATTTGATGCGCAGCAGATCGAACAAATGCTCAACACTGGCGTCAAAACTGGTATCAATATGCGACAAAACTGGATCGAGAGCGATTGTTGACATTGCAAAGCCTGACTTGATGTTAAATTCGGTTCGGGAATTAGAGCGCCGTGTGCCAAGCTTGGTACACAAAGGTCGCTCTAATCTGATTTGGACGTTCAAAAACAAGAGGCCTGACACTACAGCAAGGTGTCGTTACGCTGCAAGGATGAAAGCGCTACGCATTTGCTTTAAGCTGTGAAGGGGAGAAAAAGTGTACTGACCGTCGTGGCGAGGGGGAAGGGCCACAACGGTCGTACTCTCAAGTCGCCTATTTCCCGAAAGGGGTGGGGGAAATGGCTTTGGTCAGCTTTAGTTGGGGGAAAAGCTGACGATCAACAGTGTGTTGATGACAGTGAATTCACCATGGAATCATGTCCTTTCAAGGGCGAAATTGCGAAATTTCATTGTCGCTTTGGGTGCTTTTGCGAAAAATATAATCATATGCGTGGATGGGGCGTGAAGATCATCAAGGATTTATTTCTTTTCACGTCCGTTTGCTTTAAGACTTTGAACCATGAAAAAAGGCGATCATTTATTTCTCATCGACGGTTCGGGTTATATTTTCCGGGCTTATCATGCTTTACCACCGCTGACGCGCAAGTCTGATGGTTTGCCGGTTGGCGCGGTGTCGGGTTTCTGCAACATGTTGTGGAAGCTTTTGAAAGACGCCCGCGACACAGATGTCGGTGTGGTGCCAACGCATTTTGCGGTGATTTTTGATTATTCGTCACAGACCTTCCGCAAGGATATTTATCCGGAATATAAAGCGAACCGTACCGCGCCGCCGGAAGATTTGATCCCCCAATTCGGGCTTATCCGTCAGGCAACACGTGCTTTCGATCTGCCTTGCATCGAAAAAGAAGGCTTTGAAGCAGATGATCTGATTGCCACTTATGCCCGTCAGGCCACCGAGGCCGGTGGTGATGTAACGATTGTTTCATCAGATAAAGATTTGATGCAGCTCGTCTCACCGCAGGTGTGGATGTATGACGGCATGAAGGACAAGCAAATTGCTATTCCGGAAGTGATCGAAAAATGGGGTGTGCCGCCGGAAAAGATGATTGATCTGCAATCATTGACCGGTGACAGTACCGATAATATTCCGGGCATTCCGGGCATCGGGCCGAAAACGGCAGCGCTGCTTCTGGAAGAATATGGCGATCTGGATACTTTGCTGGCACGCGCCGGTGAGATTAAACAGAATAAACGCCGTGAAAATATTATCGCTTATGCCGATCAGACCAAGATTGCCCGCCAGTTGGTGACATTGCGCACCGATGTGCCGGTGGAGGTTGATCTGGATGCTTTTGTGCTGGAGCCGCAAAACGGGCCAAAGCTCATCAGCTTCCTGAAAGCGATGGAATTTACCACATTGGTTCGTCGTGTCGCAGAAGCAACCGATACGGATGCGTCTGCTGTTGAGCCATGCCATGTGGAAACCGAGTGGGGCGCTGATGCGCGCGGGCCTGATCTGGATTTAGGCACAGCAGAAACACCGTCAGCTGGTGCAGACACTGCCGCATCGGATGTCAATGGTGCGGTAGCTGCGGCAGGCGGCAAAGCGTCCGATTTGGTGGCATGGCGTACAAGCCAAGCACTGGCGCAAAAGATTGATACATCTTCTTACACCTGTATCCGTGATCTGAAGTTGTTGGAAAGCTGGCTCGACGAAGCGCTTGAAAAAGGCGTGATGTCGTTTGACACTGAAACCAATTCGCTCGATCCGATGCAGGCTGATCTGATCGGTTTTTCCATCGCACTTGAAAGCGGCAAAGTCGGCTATGTGCCATTGCAGCATAAGTCCGGTCAGGATGACTTGCTGGGCGGCGGGTTTGTTGAAGGCCAGATTCCGTTTGATGCTGCGATCAAAGCACTGAAAGTGGTTCTCGAAGATAAATCTGTGCTGAAAATTGCACAGAATATGAAATATGACTGGCTGATTATGCGCCGCTACGGCGTCAATATCGTCTCTTTTGATGATACGATGTTGCTGTCTTATGTGCTTGATGCCGGTGCCAATGCGCATGGCATGGATGCACTGGCCGAGCGCTGGCTTGGTCATAAAACCATTGTTTATAAAGATGTCGCCGGTACTGGCAAAAATGCTGTCACCTTCGATATGGTCGATCTGGAAAAAGCAACCGCTTATGCCGGTGAAGATGCCGATGTGACATTGCGTTTGTGGCAGGTGTTGAAGCCGCGCCTCATCGCTGACGGACTGACTTCTGTTTATG
>JAEWHQ010000315.1 GCA_023387715.1 Pseudomonadota bacterium
GCTTGGTTATTTAAGCGGTGAAATTGGCCGCGGAACATTTGTCAAAGCGCGGGTAACGGAGCGCGCCGGACGCATGATGCTGGATCACAGCCCGAATGAAGTGCTGGATTTATCCATCATCCGAGGCGTGTATCTGGACGATCATGAGATAGCATCACGCGAGATATTCCGTGAGCTTTCTGAAAGCGATAATGCAATTTTCATGCGGCCATGCCGCCCGATTGCCGGATTGGAGCGCCATCGTGAAACAGCACGCACATGGCTGCAACCTCTCGGACTGACAGCCGGAGCCGAACGCATTCTTATCACCAATGGCGCTGCCCATGGCATTTTTCTGGCTTTGACATGTATTATCCGTTCCGGTGATATGGTTTTATGTGAAAACCTTACCGATCACGGCATTATCGGCCTTGCCAATATTCTGGGCTTCAGCCTCAAAGGCCTGCCTACCGATCAGGAAGGCATTTTGCCGGATGCCTTTGAAAACGCTTGTGCTGCAGGCGGCGTACGGGCAGTGGTTCTCATCCCTACACTCAATAATCCAACCAGCCATGTAGCAAGCGCTTCAAGGCGGCAGGCAATTGCCGCCATCGCGCAGCGTTACGGTGTTTTTGTTATTGAAGACGAGGTTTATCGTCCTTTACTGCAAGAAAATTTGCCTTCAATTTCCGAAATGCTGCCTGATCTTGGCTTCTTTATCACCAGTTTCACCAAAACTGTTCTGACAGGCTTGCGGGTCGGCTATCTCGTGGTGCCGCCCTCTTACGCGATGCGGGCCGCTTCGATTTTACGTGTCTCAAGCTGGAGCGGCACCTATCTGGCCAGCGAAATTGCCACGCGTTGGATTGAAAACGGTACGGCAAAGCACCTGCTCGATGTACAGCGCAATGAAGCGCGTGCACGTCAGATTATTGCCGGTGAAATTCTGGGCAAGCATATTGCTTCCACCCATCCGCTGTCGCTTTGCGCCTGGCTGAAAGTCCCCTCCCATTGGACCGAGGAAAGTCTGGTTCGTGCACTGGCCAATCAAAAGATTGCAGTCACACCATCCGAACCGTTTATTGCAGGCAGCGGTCATGGCGGCGGCATCCGTATTTGCCTTGGCGGGCGCATGAGCCATATAGCCCTCACCAAAGCACTCAACACCATAAACCATATATTTGAACAATTGCCGCCGGTTTTCGATGTCGGTGCCATTGGCTGAGCGCCGTGCATTACAATAATTGTATCATGACAATATAATAATTGACATGATTTTGATTTGCTTTCACCATGACAATCATGATGAGAGATTTTAACCCAGTTCCTGATCAAAAACACAAGCCGGAAACGAGTTTACCGGTGAGCCTTTCCGACATAGAAAAGGCTGCGACACGGATTAAAGGCCATGTTTCAAGAACGCCTCTTATCCACTCCAATTCTTTGTCTGAGCGCAGCGGACAGCCTGTTTACTTAAAACTTGAAACCCGCCAGCCCATCGGCGCGTTTAAATTGCGTGGTGCTATGAACGCCATTCTGGCGCTGAACGAAGATGAGCGTCGCCGTGGTCTGGTTACGGCATCAACCGGCAATCATGGCCGCGCAGTTGCTTATGCAGCACAGCAATTAAGCATACCGGCAACCATATGCATGTCCGCATTGGTGCCTGCCAATAAAGTTGAAGCGATACGCAGCCTAGGGGCAAAAATTCGCATCACCGGCACTTCACAAGACGATGCGCAAAACGAAGTCGATCATCTGGTTGCAAGTCATCATTTGATTTCCATACCACCATTCGATGACGCCAATGTTGTTGCCGGTCAAGGCACGATCGGACTTGAGATCATCGAGGATTTACCTGAAATAACCAATATCCTCATTCCGCTTTCCGGTGGCGGTTTGGCTGGCGGCATTGCCGCTGCCGTCAAAGCTTTAAGACCGGAAATACATATAACGGGCATTTCGATGGAGCGCGGCCCGGCTATGTATGCTGCCATTCAAGCCGGCAAACCACTTTCCGTCACTGAAGAAGAAACACTGGCAGACTCCTTGGGCGGCGGTATCGGCCTCAACAACCGCATTACATTTCCGCTTTGTCGCGCCTTGCTCGATGAAATCATGCTTCTCAGTGAAGATGAAATAGCCATGGGGATTCGTCATGCTGCCTATGCCGAAGGTGAAACCGTTGAGGGGGCAGGCGCTGTCGGCATTGCCGCCATTCTGGCCGATAAAGTGCAACTTTCCGGCACAACGGCAGTGATTGTATCGGGCTGCAATATCGCTGCTGACCTTCATCAAAAAATCATTGCGGGAGGTATTTCATGAGCCGTATCACTATTCTGACCGAGAAAGATTTACGTGCTATTATCCAGCTTGATATATCGGCAATTGATTGCGTTGAGCAGGCTTTTGAAGCTTTGGCAACAAAACCCGTCGCAATGCCGCCTGTTTTGCGGCTGGACATCCCCGAATTTCGTGGTGAAGTTGATGTAAAGACGGCTTATGTGCCAGGTTTTGACAGTTTTGCCATCAAAATAAGCCCTGGTTTTTTTGATAATCCGAAACTCGGCCTGCCCAGCCTTAATGGCATGATGATTTTACTGAGTGCCAAGACCGGTTTGGTCGAAGCCCTTCTGCTTGATAACGGCTATCTTACTGATCTTCGTACCGCTGCGGCCGGTGCCGTTGCCGCGCGTCATTTATCCCGTAAAAACGCTTCATGTGCAGCAGTATTTGGCGCAGGTATGCAGGCAAAATTACAGTTGGAAGCCTTGATGTTGGTGCGCCCGATTACATCGGCACGCATCTGGGCACGCAATCATGAAAGCGCACAAAAACTTGCCGCAGATTTTTCGCACAAACACAATATTGATGTGAGCGCGGTTTCGGATCCATGTGCCGCAACCCAGGGTGCCGATATTATTGTCACCACAACACCGTCAGAGCAACCCATCCTGCACGCTGCATGGCTTGAAAAAGGTCAGCACCTGACGGCCATGGGTTCTGATGCGGAACATAAAAATGAAATTGATCCGGCAGTTTTCGAGCATGCCGTTTATGTTGCTGATCGCCTGACACAAACGCGCATTCTTGGCGAATTACACCATGCTATTGAAGCAGGCTTCGTCAAGTCCGGCAAGCATTTTAGCGAGCTTGGTGAAGTCATTGCCGGAAAAGCAGCAGGGCGAGAAAACGCCGACACAATCACTTTTGCTGACCTTACCGGAACAGGGGTTCAAGATACTGCAATAGCCAATCTGGCTTTTAACCGTGCGCAAGATACGGAATGCGGCCAGACCATTGAAAATGTCATAAAAATGGGAGATGCGGCGTGACAATAGCGCTGAATTTTACACATGAAGAATATGCCGACCGCCTTTTAAAAACCCGCCATGCAATGGAAAAAGCAGGCATAGAACTGCTGATTGTCACTGATCCGTCCAACATGCATTGGCTGACCGGTTATGATGGCTGGTCGTTTTATGTCCACCAATGCGTGCTTGTGCCGCCAAGCGGCGAGCCGATCTGGTTCGGACGCAAACAAGATGCCAACGGCGCCAAACGCACGGCCTATCTCGATCATGATAATATTATCGGTTATGCCGATCATTATGTGCAATCGAGCGAACGCCACCCGATGGATTTCCTTTCTCAGATCATTGAAGATCGCCAATGGGGCAAGTTGAACATCGGCGTTGAGATGGATAATTATTATTTCTCTGCCGCAGCCTTTGCATCTTTACAAAAACACTTGCCCAATGCCCGCTTCCAGGATTCCAATGGCTTGGTCAACTGGCAACGCTCGGTTAAAAGCCCGACCGAGCTAGACTATATGCGCAAAGCAGGAAAAATCGTTGAATTAATGCACAAGCGCATTGTCGAGGTCATTGAACCAGATATGCGCAAATCTGATCTGGTTGCCGAAATTTATAATGCCGGTATTCGCGGAACCACAGAATTTGGCGGTGATTACCCGTCAATTGTGCCGCTTTTGCCATCAGGTGCAGATGCTTCAGCCCCTCATCTAACATGGGATGACAAGCCTATGCGTAAAGGTGAAGGCACTTTCTTTGAAATTGCCGGAGCCTATAAGCGCTATCACTGCCCTTTATCACGAACTGTATTTTTGGGTAAACCAACACCGGCTTTTCTCGACGCTGAAAAAGCAACATTGGAAGGCATGGAAGCAGGGCTCGCTGCTGCCAAACCAGGCAATACATGTGAAGACATTGCCAATGCATTTTTTGCAGTCCTAAAAAAATACGGAATCATTAAAGATAACCGCACAGGCTATCCGATCGGCCTCTCTTATCCGCCAGATTGGGGCGAGCGCACTATGAGCCTGCGCCCCGGAGATAAGACCCAGTTAAAACCGTGCATGACTTTCCACTTCATGACAGGCCTGTGGCTTGAAGATATGGGGCTGGAAATCACAGAAAGTATCGTCATTACTGATACCGGTGTTGAGTGCCTGTCCAATGTTCCGCGCCAATTATTCGTGAAAGGGTGACAGAATGCTGACCATTGCACCTCGCCCTTCGCCGGTCGTCCCGACAGTTGATTTCAATGCAAAAGGTATCCAGCACGGACATCTGCGCCTGCCTTATAGCCGGGATGACAGTGCATGGGGTTCTGTGATGATCCCGGTTACGATTATCGCCCATGGTGAAGGGCCGACAGCATTATTAACCGGTGCCAATCACGGTGATGAATATGAAGGCCCTGCCGCACTTTTTGAACTGGCCCAAACAATCGATCTTTCACAAATCAGTGGCCGGATTATCATTATCCCCGCCCTTAACTATCCTGCATTTTGTGCAGGCACACGAACTTCACCGATTGATCGCGGCAATCTTAACCGCAGTTTTCCCGGTCGCCCTGACGGCACAGTTACGGAAAAAATAGCTGATTATATCACCCGCCATTTAATACCATTGGCAGATATTGTGCTTGATTTTCACTCCGGCGGCAAAACCCTTGATTTCCTGCCTTATG
The DNA here is from genome assembly GCA_023387715.1 of Pseudomonadota bacterium. Taxonomy (GTDB): domain Bacteria; phylum Pseudomonadota; class Alphaproteobacteria; order Rhizobiales; family Rhizobiaceae; genus Paenochrobactrum; species Paenochrobactrum glaciei. The sequence goes on from JAEWHQ010000315.1 coordinate 4,975, forward strand.
CCGCCGCACACGAGCTTACCAATAAAAATCAGGAAGCACTTTGCTTTGAGGCGGTCAAAGCATTCGGCGCACCTTACGCAATGAAAATGCTGGAAATAGATGCGGTCGGCATGCTGGATACAACCGTTGAGGAAATGGGCAAAGTTTTTGTCACAACCGAGCTTGGCGGCGCAGGCACAGCCACTGCCCGTTCAATTGAAATTGCACGCAAAGGCACAGTCAACATTCTGAAACATGCAGGTATATTGCAAGGTAAAGTTGATCTTCAGCCAACCCAATGGCTGGATATGCCATCAGACGATTGTTTCACTTTTGCACAAGATGACGGCTTGATTGCCTTTTGCTGCAACCTTGGTGACACGGTCGCAAAAGGTGACACCATTGCCCGTGTTTACCCTATCGGTAAAACCGGCATTGCACCTACAGAATACCACGCAGCCATGGGAGGTGTATTGGCTGCACGCCATGTTCCCGGCCTTATCAAATCAGGGGACTGCCTATCCGTTATTGCAACAATCACGGAGACAGACTGAACACCCAAAACACAGCGAGATTCGAAAACGAACAGCTGGAAAAAACGGAGGAAAATACAATGTCTATGATCAAAATTGCAGGGCTTTCAGCCTTTGCCCTGAGCCTGACCTTATCTGCTGCCGGTGCGCTGACTTTGGATGAAGCCAAAGAGCAAGGCTATATCCGCGCCGCAACGGCCAATGAAGTGCCCTATTCTTTCATGCAGCCTGATGGCACATCCGCCGGCATCGGCCCTGATGTCGCCAATGCTGTTTTGAAATCTATGGGGCTTGAAGAGGTCAATTGGACAGTAACACCATTTGGCACGCTTATTCCGGGTCTTAAAGCCAAGCGTTATGATTTTACCGCTGCGGAGCAAAATATTTCTCCTGAACGCTGCAAGCAGGTGTCTTTTACCGAGCCTAATTCATCTTATGGTGAGGGATTATTGGTTAAAAAAGGCAATCCAAAAGGTCTGACGACATATGCTGATATTGCCAAAGACCCGTCACTTAAAGTGGCTGTTGTATCGGGCGCTAATAATGTCGATTTTCTGCGTGCTGTTGGTGTTCAGGAAGACCAGATTATTTACGTTCCGGCGAATGCAGACGCCATTCCAACGGTTCAAAGCCGTGCAGATGCTTATGCAGCAACAGAGCTGACCGTTTCGGAATTAGCAAAAGGTCAGACGCAGGTTGAGCAAGTGGCACCTTTTGAAGACCCGATCGTCAATGACATGCCGGTGCGCAATTATGGTGCCTTTGCATTCCGCCCGGAAGACAAAGAACTGCGCGATGCTTTTAATACAGCATTGGTCGAGTTCCGCAAAACAGCAGACTATAAAACAATCCTTGGTAAATACGGCCTCTCCGAACAGAGTATTGCTGCGGCATCGGAGAAAAATGTCGCCGATCTTTGTGCAGGCAAATAACTAAAAACAGTGCCCGGTCTTAGCCGGGCACGCTCTGCTGGCAAACGGAGGATTACCGGATGGACTGGACAGCCTATCTGCCGATGCTTTTGCAAGGCGCCGGCGTCACAATGACAATTACACTGGCAGCAATTGCGGTCGGCACATGCCTCGCCTTTATTTTCGGCCTCATGCGTGTTGAAGGCGGGCCGGTCTTGTCAACAATTGCCCTGTGTTACACGGAAGTGTTTCGCGGAACCTCACTATTGGTCCAGCTTTTCTGGTTCTATTATGCCCTACCCTTAATAGGCATTAGTCTTGATCCTATCACAACTGGCATTTTAGTGCTCGCAGCACATGCAGGCGGCTACGGTGCAGAAATTGTGCGCGGCGCCATGTTGTCTGTTTCAACACAACAACTGGAAGCAGCCCGTGCTTTAAATTTCAGCCGTTTTCAAACGCTCTTTCGCATCTCACTGCCACAAGCCATAGTTGAAATGATGCCTGCCTTCGGTAATCTTGCCATTGAAACATTGAAGCTTTCTTCGCTGGTTTCTTTTATTTCGATTGCCGATCTGACTTTCTCAGCCCAATCGATCCGCAATATTACGCTGGACAGCACAAGCATCTACTCATTCACATTGCTTGGCTATTTTATCATGTCGCTTATTTTGATGATGGCGATCAGGATGATCGAGCATTTTGTGCGCCGTGGTAATGCCTTTCCCCGCATAACACATTCATGAGGATATCAATATTATGATGTATGGTTATGAATGGGACACAACGACATGGATCAGCTACACAATATCGATTCTGCCCATTATTCTTATCGGCCTGACAGTTACCCTGAAAGCTGCTGCCGCTGGCTTTTCAATCGCGCTTATTCTGGGGCTTATATTTGCGCTGTTGCGACGTAGCCGCCACGCGTTTATTTCTTGGCCAACTGCTTTTATTGTTGAGTTTCTCCGCGATACGCCACTGCTGGTACAGTTATTTTTCCTCTATTATGTATTGCCGGAATTCGGAATTATTCTGCCTGCTTTTTTAACCGGCGCTCTCGCTTTAGGTTTGCAATATGCCGCCTATACTTCAGAAGTTTATCGCGGTGGAATCGAAGCCGTACCGCGCGGCCAATGGGAAGCAGCAACAGCGCTCAATCTGACATCAGTGCAGGCCTATCGCGACATCATTATTCCGCAAGCAATTCCGCGCATCCTGCCAGCCATGGGAAATTATCTCGTTGCCATGCTGAAGGAAACTCCGGTTTTATCCGTCATTACAATCCTAGAAATGATGGCGCTGGCCAATATGATAGGCGAGCGCACTTTTGAATATCTCGTACCGCTAACGCTCGTCGGGCTGATTTTTCTTCTCTTGACGCTGATCTGTTCTGCAGGTCTCCACCAGTTGCAAAAAGCACTCCCTAAAGCAGGAATACCATTAAGATGATTGAGAACAATACAGCACCAACCATCATTGAATTTTCTGAAGTCACCAAACGCTTTGGCGCACTAACAGTGCTTGATAACTTCAATTTCAAAGTCGCCAAAGGTGAAAAAGTCACGCTGATTGGCCCATCCGGTTCAGGTAAATCAACAGTTTTACGTATTCTGATGACGCTTGAGCCTTTTCAGGAAGGGCGGCTATCGCTTGCAGGCACATCCTATCATGAGGCGGGTGGTAAAGGCCCGTTTCAGGCATCTGAAAAACATTTGCATCAAATTCGCAAGCATGTTGGCATGGTTTTCCAAAGCTTCAATCTTTTCCCGCATATGACGGTTCTGCGTAATGTTGTTGAAGCGCCTGTGCGTGTTCTGGGCATTGCGCGTGAAGAGGCAGAAGTCCGTGCTATTGAATTATTGAAAATGGTCGGGCTGGAAGACAAGAAAGATCATTTTCCGATACAACTTTCCGGCGGTCAGCAGCAGCGTGTTGCAATCGCCCGCGCACTGGCCATGCGGCCGCGGGTATTATTATTTGACGAGCCAACATCTGCCCTTGACCCGCAACTTGTTGGTGAAGTTCTTTCTGTCATCCGAAGCCTCGCACATGAGCACGATCTTACTATGCTGCTTGTTACGCATGAAATGCGTTTCGCCCGTGAAGTTTCAGATCGTATTTGCTTTTTCGACAAAGGGCGTATCTGCGAGCAAGGCGCTCCGGACGAAATTTTTGGCAGCCCGCACGAAGCAAGAACCCGCGAATTTCTATCCTCCGTTATCGGTTAAGATAGGCCAATAATATTTCAAAAAAGCACCGGCGAGATTATTCACCGGTGCTTATCATTTCATCAACACTGTTTTGCCTGATGAGATTTGGTCGTGGAATTATCAATCAACCGGCAACTTTGATGAGGCTTTTCATAGCCTGTGCATTGCCATCAAGATCGGCAAATGCTGCACCAACCTGATCCAGTCCGCGCACATCTGTAATCATGCGTTTCGCGTCAATTACACCTGTAGCGATCAGCTCAATAGCATGATCGAAATCTTCTGGTTCATAAACTCTTGCGCCAACCATTTCCAACTCACGCCAGAAAAAGCGGAAGAGATCAACATGCGGCCGCGTTGTGTGAATTGCCACCATGCAAATACGCCCGCGTGATGCCGCAGCATCCGTCATAAGATCAACACCAGCACTTGTCCCTGAAACTTCAAAAACGACGTCCGCACCTTTCATGCCGGTCACACGCATCACAGCTTCCGCAACATCCGCTTCACGCGGGTTGATCACGTCAAAGCCTAACTCCTGCGCAATGGCCAAACGCAGCGGATTAACTTCAGAGATCAAGACCTTTGCACCAGCATGGCGTGCAACCATAGCAATGAGCAAGCCAATTGGCCCGCCGCCGATAACCAGTGCAAATTCACCAGCCGTAACACGTGCACGACGTACATCATGAGCTGCAACAGCCACAGGCTCCGCCAGTGCTGCATGATCCAGTGCTATATCATCAGGCAATGCGTGTACAGCATAGGCAGGCACACACCAAAATTCCTGTAAAGCCCCATCCGTATCCAAGCCTAAAAACTTCATATTATGACAAATATGAGAAAGACCACTGTCACAAGCCGGACATTTACCACATGGTTTTAAAGGACGAATAACAACAGCTTGTCCGACCTTATGCCCTTTAACGCTCGCTCCCACTCGCGCAATACGCCCCGACATTTCGTGCCCCAAAATACGATTATGTCCGACACGTGCATCCATTGAACCGTGATAAGCATGCAGATCAGTGCCGCATATACCATTATAGGCAACCTGCACTTCAATCTCATCATCAGCCGGATCGGCCCGCTTTATGTCCCGTAATTCAAAAGATTTTTGACCTGTATAAAAGGCAGCTTTCATCATTTTCATCCGTTCATGCAAAAGGGATTGGGGATGCCGTGCCTCAACACCCCCAATGATTTATTCAATCAACGAGACAACAGATCGTCCGGCAAATCACGGTGCTGGAAAGTTTTGAAAACTTCACGCAATTTGCCGTTTTCAAAATTAGTTTTGACCCATTCATTTGTCCATGCCAGCAGTTCAGGATTACCCTGTGGCAAACCAATACCTAAATTGGTTTCTTTCTGAATGAACTTAATCTCGATAGGCCCAGCCTTGCGTCGTTCATTGATGCCAGACAGCACTGCCGATTGGCTTGAAATAATATCAACCTGCCCTGAAACTACCGAAGTAATCAGAGTAGCATCATCCTCAAAGCGCAGGATCTCGGCACCTTCAGTATTGCCCGTAATATCCTGATCATTGGTCGTTGCCCGTGTTAGCGCAATACGCTTACCGGTCAGATCGGCATAATTTTTAATATCAATGTCTTCCGGTGCAGCAACAACCAGAGCCAATGTCGCGTAAGGAACTGAAAAATCAATAGCTTTCTTACGCTCATCAGTGATGCCAAGGGCTGAAACGACCAGATCAGCTTTACCTGTTTGAATAGTTGGTACGCGGGCTGCGTTGGTAATTTCAACCAGCTCCAGTTTTACCCCCATATCATCTGCCAGCATTTTGGCAGCTTCAACGTCAGAACCGGTTGGCTGCATATTGCCGTCAATATAAGAATATTGCGGAATGCCCATCGCGATCGCGATGCGGATCACACCTTTTGCTTTGATGTCAGCCAGATCGGCAGCAGCAGGCAATGTAATACCCATAACAATGGTCGCTGCGGATACAGCCAGCATGGCAATACGACGTGTTAATTTCATGTCTTCCTCCTCTGTTTTACCCCGCCTCCTCCGGCAAGGTTTATTATTATTCTCATTGTGCGATTAGAGATCGTGCTCTAAAAATTCACGCAATTCCGGGGTAGAAGGCTGTGTCAGAATACTGGCATCGCCTTCTTCATGAATATTGCCCTGATGCATGAAAATCACTCTGTCAGCTGCACGGCGGGCAAAGCCCATTTCATGGGTTACAACCACCATGGTCATCCCGCCTTTGGCCAAATCTTCCATTACCCGCAAAACTTCACCCGTCAGCTTGGGGTCAAGTGCAGATGTCACTTCATCAAACAGCATCACTTTTGGCTGCATCGCCAGCGAGCGTGCAATTGCGACGCGTTGCTGTTGCCCGCCAGAAAGCTGCTCTGGATAATTGTCTATTTTTTCCAACAAGCCGACCTGAGTGAGAACCTTGCGTCCGATTT
>JAEWHQ010000348.1 GCA_023387715.1 Pseudomonadota bacterium
GAAAGGTCGCCATAATCACGCTCGTTGAGTGCCTGATCGCGGATGGTCTGCAAATCCGACTGGCCAAGCTGGTCAAGAATATGCTGGCAGGTTACCTGCGCACGCGATAAATCAGAGGTGTAAGCAATGTCAAACTTCAGACCTGCTGCCTTGAGGCGTTCGCCAGCGGCTTTCGCTTCGGCATGGCCTTGTTCTGTCAGACCGGGATCACGCCAGCCAGTGAAAAGGTTCTTGAGGTTCCATTCACTTTGGCCGTGACGGACGAGAACGAGAGTGCGGGACATGTCTTATGCGCTCCTTGAAAGTTAAAGATGATGATCAGTCGTTAAGACCAAGAACATCGGACATGGAATAAAGGCCTGGTTTTTTACCCTTTGCCCACAATGCAGCTTTAATGGCGCCGCGGGAAAATACGCCGCGGTCTTCAGCGCTGTGTGCCAGTGTGATGCGTTCGGACGGGCCTGCCAGAATGACAGAATGTTCACCGATAACAGAGCCGCCCCGTAGGCTGGCAAAGCCGATAACCCCGGTTTCACGGGCACCTGTAATACCATCACGACCGCGCTGGCTCACGTCATCCAGATTGACATGACGGCCATCAGCGGCAGCCTGACCCAGCATCAAAGCGGTGCCGGAAGGTGCATCAACCTTATGCTTGTGGTGCATTTCGAGGACTTCAATATCGAAATCTTTCGGATCAAGGGCGGCAGCAGCTTTTTTGACCAGACCTGCAAGCAGGTTGAGGCCAAGGCTCATATTGCCGGATTTGACGATTGTGGCATGGCGCGCAGCGGCTGCGATTTTTTCATCATCTTCTGCGCTTAAACCGGTGGTGCCGATGATATGAACAATGCGGGCTTGCGCGGCATAACCGGCATATTCAATTGTTGCTTCCGGACGGGTGAAATCCAACACACCGTCTGCCTTGGAGAAAGCTGCCAGCGGATCATCCGTGATAGCCACGCCGATTGGCCCCAGACCCGCAAGTTCGCCGGCATCGCGACCAATGAGCGGCGAGCCTTTACGCTCGATAGCAGCAGCAACACGCACACCATCAACTTCGGCAATGATGCGGATGAGAGCCTGACCCATACGGCCACCGGCTCCTACAATCACCAGCCCCATATCGGTGGTTTGTTCACTCGCCCCGCTCATAGTTGTTCTCCTGAAGTCTTTTCATTGATGAGTTCGTCTGTGCTTGCATCACCGGATTTGCCGCTTTGCAGCTGGTAGAAGCGGGCATAAATGCCGTTTTCGATGGTGATGAGCTTATTGTGAATGCCTTCTTCAACCACATAACCGTTTTCCATAACCACGATGTGATCGGCATTGACGATTGTGGAAAGACGATGGGCAATCACGATGGTTGTGCGTCCCTGCATCACATGTTCAAGCGCCTGCTGAACACGTTTTTCCGATTCATTATCGAGCGCTGATGTTGCTTCATCAAGAAGCAGGATAGGTGCGTTGCGGATAATGGCGCGGGCAATGGAAAGACGCTGACGCTGACCACCCGAAAGCGTGACGCCATTTTCACCAACCGGCGTGTCGTAGCCCATTGGCTGTTGCACGATAAATTCATCGGCATGGGCAAGCTTGGCAGCTTCCAGAATTTCGGCATCTGTTGCATCAGGACGGCCATAACGGATATTGTCGGCTATAGTGCCTTCAAACAAATATGGCTGTTGCGAAACATAAGCGATCTGATGACGCAGCGATGTCTTGGTAACCTTGGCAATATCCTGATCATCAATGAGGATTTTACCGCTGTCGATGTCATAAAAGCGCTGGGTGAGGGCAATCAATGTTGATTTACCGGCACCAGAAGCACCGACAACAGCGGTGACTTTGCCGGATTGTGCCGCAAAGCTGATGCCGTGCAGAACCTCCGTGTCGCCATAAGAAAAACGCACATCATCAAAACGAATGTCACCTTTGGTGACTTCGAGCGTGCGTGCATCCGGTGCATCGGCCTGTTGTGGTTCAATGTCGAGGATTTCATAAATCATACGCGCATTGACGAGTGCACGTTCAAGTCCCACCTGCAAGCGCGCAAGACGACGTGCCGGATCATAGGCAAGCAGCAAAGCCGTAATAAAGGCGAACATTGCGCCTGGCGGCTCCTGATTGATAATGGCGCGGTAACCACCATAGGCCAGCACACCAGCAACAGCAAAACCTGCCAGAATTTCAGAAATTGGAGTGGTGCGTTCAGAAACGCGGGCGATTTTATTGGAGCGTTCTTCAGAACGGTCAATGAGGCTGTAAAGTTTACCGCGCAGTTGGTCTTCCATCGTAAAGGCTTTGACGATAGCAATACCTTGTACGGATTCCTGCATTGCACCAAGCAGATGCGAGTTGAGATCAACCAGATCACGGGTCACGGAGCGGATGCGGCGCGAAATATAAGACACTGCATAAATCAGTGGCGGGCCGATGAGAAAGACCACAAGTGACAGCACCGGATCTTTGTAAAACATCACAGCCACAAGGCCGATGAGGCCGATTACATCACGCGCAATTGAGGTAACAGTAATGCTTAAAACATCACGGATACCATTGACGTTTTGGTTGATCTGCGCTGCCAGATGGCCGGAGCGGGCGTCGCTGTAAAAATCGAGACCAAGTTTCATCAAATGGTCGAACAGGCGCTTTTGATAACGCGCGACCAGATTATTACCAATCTTGGCCAGTTGAACAGATTGCACATAGCTGGCCATACCGCGCACGATAAAAGCCAGCAAAAGAGTGCCGCAGATGATCGGGATGAGATCAATGCGTTGTTCATAGAAAATCTTATTGATAACCGGTTCCATCTGGAACGCCAGAAAACCACTGCTCAGCGCCACCAGAAGCAAAGCAATAATGGTCACCACATAGGTGCCTTTATAATCGCGCGCGTTTTCTGATAAAACGCGGCGAATAATACTGCTGGCTTCGCTGGGATCGATCTTCTTTTTTTTCTTCCGTTTAATCAAACTAAAGGCACTTTTCGTGAGGCAAAAGCTTTGGGATGCCCAAGGCTGTTTGCGGTTGAAAATGCTGTCACCTATGCTTGCGGCATTTAGGCCTGAAAGCAAGAGGTTCCGGCGGCCGGCCGCAGGCAGAATTTTACTTCTGCCTTCGACAGCATTTCCTATAACCTTATCAGAGCCTGTTGACCATGCCAAAAGCGTGGCCATTTATTTTGTGTGATTAATTTTATTCAGCGCTGATCCATCGGCGGCCTTCAGTGGCAACCTGAAAACGGGCAGGGCTGCGGGCAAAAGCTGAAAGACCATTGAGCGCTGCGAGCTGGTGGGTAATCACATATACCGGAATATCGCGCATAATGTGCGAATGCGGCGCTTTATCTTCAAAATTGGCGCGGAATGCACCTTTTTTCAAGATTGCAGCAATTTTTTGAGAAATTCCGCCAGAGAGATAAACACCGCCATGCGCCATAAAAATAAGCGCCAGATCACCAGCAATCCGTCCCAGATAGGCTGAGAACAGTTCCAGTGTTTCCATAGCTTGAGCATTGGTTTCATTGAGCGCTGCGGCGGTAATGTCTGCCGGTGTGTTTAAAACCGGCTTGATATCATCGGCAGTGCAAATAGCTTTATAAAGATTGCACAAGCCGCGACCACAGAGAATCTGTTCGGCGGCGATACGGCCTTCGATGGTTTCAATATGCGGGAAAATTTCATAATCGCGCTTGGTGCGCGGGCCTAAATCAATGTGTCCGCCTTCACCGGGAACCGGAATCCATGCGCGATGAGCGCGCAAAAGTCCGGCAACACCCAAACCTGTGCCGGGGCCAAGCACTACGCGGGTGGCTTTAATCTCGCCGGATTTACCGCCGATTTGTTCCAGATGCTGGCTGTCGAGAGAAACCGCTGCAAGGGCTTGCGCCTCAAAATCATTGAGAATGGTTACATCCTCAAAGGTCATTGTGGCAATCAGCTGCTTTGGCCGTACAATCCACGGGCAATTGGTCAGCTCAATCTCGTCACCGTCCACAGGCCCCGCAACGGCGAGCACCGCCGAGCGTGGCTGCAACGATGTGTGATTTAAAACCGCATTTTGAATGGCTTCATCAATGCTGGCATAATCGGCGGTATTAACCACCGGAAATTCGCGTGGCTGGGCATGGGCATCGACCAAAATGGCAAAACGGGCATGTGTGCCGCCGATATCGCCAACAAGAACAGGAAATTTAAAAAAGGGTTCACTATCAAAATTATCAGGCATCAGATTTCCCGTCAGCTATCAAATGGAAATTTATTGTTTTTTACTTCTCAGGCAGCGCTTTAATCAGCATTTCAGCGGTTGCGCGATTTAATGCCATGGGCAGATTATAAACACTGCCAAGGCGGGTAAGGGCTTTGACATCTACATCATGGGGCAGTGGTGACAGGGGATCGATAAAGAAAATCAGCATCTGCACTGTGCTTTCGGCGATCATGGCACCGATTTGCTGGTCGCCGCCCAAAGGCCCGCTTTTAACACGCTCAATATTCAGGATCGGGCAGGCATCTTTAATCAAGCCGCCGGTAGTGCCTGTCGCAACAATTTCATAAGCGGTTAATTGTGCCTGATGGGTTTTGGCAAAATCAACCATATCATTCTTTTTCTGATCATGGGCAATCAGAGCTATACGTGTTGTTTTAACCAATTTTATCGACCCTTTATCAAGCATATGTTTTGCCGGATATGAACGGCAAGAGGTAATACGCATTGGTTGCTAGCATAAAAATTGCTATTTTTTATGTCACGCTAAACCATGCTTAAATCGTTTGAAATCTATAGCTTACATATGTGCTAAAAGAAAGGGCTGGTCATTGACCAGCCCTTTGTCGGTTTGTTTGTGCGCGTTACGGATTAAGCGTTACTTCTGCCGCTGATGCGGGTGAGGGCTCACCAAGCAGAGCGGCGCAGGCTTTCGGCAATGCCGAAACCATCATTGGTTTTGGTTTAGGCGCAGGTTTATCCGAAGGCTTGGCTGGTTTCCATGGTTCATCTGTAAACCACCATGCCAGTGATTTATCGCAACCATCACCCTTGGCGACTTTGTCTTGCGGTTTGCAATTGGGTGAACCCGGCTGGCAGCTCATGCGAATGTGAAAATGGTAATGATGTCCCCAATAGGGGCGCACTTTACCAAGCCATGAACGGTCACCGGTGACTGTGTCGCAAAGTTGCTTTTTGATGCCTGGATGCACAAAAAGACGCTCGACCTGCGGATTGGAGGCGGCATGTTTCAGCAATGCTGTGCGGCTGTCGGTCCATTTTTTCGGATCAACATAAAGGCTGTTATCTTTCAGCATTGAGA
>JAEWHQ010000352.1 GCA_023387715.1 Pseudomonadota bacterium
GGCAGGGCCTTTACGCAAGTGGCGCTTCCAAAATCACCCTGATCATGACTGGATTTATCAGCGGGACAACAAAAAAAGCTGAAGATCAATTGAATGTGATTAGAATTTTTTTGCCTTATTTCGACCCAAAATGAATTCAAATGCCACTTTTAAATTATGCCGCCGGAAAGGGTAAAAAACCTCTTCGGCGTTTTTTTATATTAGAAATCAATTATTTATGAAACTTTTGTGACGATTGTGATCACTGCAACAACTCTTGATTTGTGACGCCTTATTCATTGTTCATTTAAAAAACGCACGAAAATGTGATTGTTCAATCATGTTCAACACTTCGTTACTTTTCCAACTATTGTTTATTTCAAGATTTCACCCCAAATTAGGTTCATCAGAAGCAGTGGCGACGTAATACCAAATGTCCTCTCAATAACGTCACTGCAAATTATGAAGAATGGAAAATAAAATGCGTAAGATTCTTATTGCTACTCTTGCTGTTTCAACCCTTGCTTCAGCTTCTATTGCATCAGCTGCAACATTTACTACAACTGGTACAATTGAAAAACTGAATATGTTTGCAAACACCGTACAGCTTTCAGATGGTGACTCATTTAAGCTTCCTAGTGGCACAGATCTGAGCGGTGTTTCTGCTGGTCAGAAAGTACAAATCAACTGGTCAACCCAGAGCCCTTCATGGATTGCAAACCCAAGCAGTGACACAGATCGCATGCAGTTGAATGCTGACAGCATCTCACTTGCTCAGTAAATTTAGTTAAGAATTAAAAATAGGCGCTGCTTGCAGATGCAGGCAGCGCCTATTTTTTTGCATCAAACTCATAAGTTTACTATAATTGCGCGATCTCTTTTAATGCATCAACCGCTTGCGGTGCCGCGGCAAAAACCGGGGCGCCTTTGGTCAGATTTTCTCCGTCAACCGAAAACGGATGGTAATAGCCGCCTGCTTCTTCGATCAGGCAAAATGCGGCCATGCAATCCCATGTATGCATATAGCCTTCAAAAAAGCCCACCAAACGCCCTGCCGCCACATAAGCCAGCATCAAAGCGCCAGAACCATTGCGGACAAAATTACCTTGTGCCGCCAGCAGCCGTTCAATCACCCCTGCGACAAAAGCCGGTGTAACATGACTATTGGCACTAATCGCCGTCACGCCCGTCTGCACTGTGTTGATTGAGTCGACCTTGATGGTTTTACCGTTCAAAACAGCGCCCATGCCTTGAGCTGCCGCGTAAAGTTCATTGTGGCACGGCGCTGAAATCACACCTATCACAGGCTTATCCTGATATAAAACAGCTATCGAAACACACCAGTTCGGCATGCCGTGGACAAATGGGCTGGTGCCGTCAATCGGATCAACCACCCATGTATAGCCGCTTATGCCCCTGTTCAGGCCATATTCTTCACCCAAAAAGCCATCATCGCCAAAATGAGCGGTTACCTCATCACGAATGAGCGTTTCCACATTGCGGTCAGCGATGGAAACCACGTCCTGCGGGTCGCGTTTGGTTTCAATCACCAGCGTTTCGCGCCGGTTAAAATAATCCAGAGCCAAGGCTCCGGCTTTTTCTGCAATCAATTTTGCCAGCTCAAATCTTTGCTCAAGTGCAGACGCAGCCGCTGTCACCATGATATTCCCCTATCCAAACGATAAATTTAATGATGAATAAGCGCCAGCCCGCGCCCTTTCAGATGCACCGCCACCGATGTATCACGTGGCAATGGCTCATGTGCGTCCATATCAACGACAAATAGTTTGCCGAATTTGGTTTCCACCTCATATTCGATATGGTCACCAAGATAGGCTGAATGGGTAATCGTGCCCATTAATGCACCATTTGTCGCTTGTTCAAGCTTAATAGAATTTGGCCGAACAGCCAATTGCGCCTTGCCGGTCACCGCATGTGCGCTCGGTAATTGATGTGTCAGATCACCGATATGCACACTCGCCAAGCCATTTTCCACATGGCTTACCTCACAGGGCAACACATTGGCCTCCCCCATGAAATCGGCAATGAAAGCGGAAGCCGGTGCTTCATAAAGCGCGCGTGGTGAGCCTTTTTGCGCAATATCACCATCTTTCATTACGATAATCGTATCAGAAACCGCCAGCGCTTCATCCTGATCATGGGTTACATAAACAGCGGTAAAACCAAGGCGCTGTTGTAGCTCACGAATTTCCGTCCGCACACGTCGTCTTAACCGTGCATCCAGATTGGAAAGCGGCTCATCCAGCAGCAAAACCTGCGGCTCCAGCACCAAAGCACGGGCAACCGCCACACGCTGCTGCTGACCACCTGAAAGCTCTGCCGGCAAGCGATGCCCCATACCGGCCAGGCCGACCAGTGCAAGCCCCTCCTCGGCGCGCTCGCGCGCTTCTGCCTTTTTCAAACCCGATGACTGCAACCCATAGGCCACATTATCCAGTGACGTCATATGCGGAAACAAAGCATAAGACTGGAATACCATCGACACATCGCGCTCATTGGCAGGCAGGTTGGTGACATCTTTACCGCCGATCAGCACCCGCCCCGAGGTTGGATGTTCCAGCCCTGCCAGCAAACGTAAAGTCGTGGTTTTACCACAACCGGAAGGCCCCAAAAGCGTCACCAGCGTGCCCGGTTCCACTGTCATGGATAAATCCGGCAGCGCGGTGAAATCACCAAATTTCTTGGTCACATTCTGAAAACTGACAGAACCTGCTTTAATCATAGTCATACAGCATTCTCCTGTTGCTGTGAGGCTTTGGTTGGGGCGATGCGGTTTTCCCGCCGCAACTGGCGCTGTCCGACCAGTAGCTGGAACACCGTAATCACCACCAGCATCACAACGATAAGCATCGAGGAATAAGCAATCGCCACGCCGAATTCGCCGTTTTCAACCAGCCCGACAATATAAGATGTCGCCATATTATATTGCGCGCTGACGAGGAAAATCACCGCACTGATTGAAGTGATCGCCCGCACAAAGGAATACACCAGCGACGCCGTAATAGCAGGGCGCAACAGTGGCAGAATAACCTTGCGCAAGGTACGCAAACTATCTGCGCGCAATGTCAGCGATGCTTCATCAAGGCTGCGGTCAAGCTGGCTCATCGCGGCGATACCGCCACGAACGCCCACCGGCATATTGCGGAAGACAAAACAGGCAATAAGCACCAAGGCTGTTCCGGTCATTTCCAACGGCGGCAGGTTGAAAGCCATAATATAGCTGACACCAATAACTGTGCCCGGAATAGCAAAGCTCAGCATCAGCGCGAATTCAAACACACTGCGGCCATAAAATTTCTGCCGCACGATCAGATAGGCGGTCAGCATTCCAACAGCCGCCGTCAAAGGTGCGGAAATCAGCGAGATTTCCATGGTTGTCCAGAAGGAATTCCACGCAACACCCGTCCATGCAATGCCGTCTTCAGTGAAAGCGACCGAGAACGCACGGCGATAATGATCAATCGTCAGCGTATTATCGAGCCCCCATGTTTTGACAAAACCGCCAACGATAATCATGCCGTAAACAACAAGCGTGAAGATAACCCACGGAATGACCAGTGCATAAACGCCGATTTCCAATGATTTTGGCAAAGCGGCATGCATGCCTGAATCGCCCTTGCCGGTAACGGTGGCAAAATTTTTGCCCGACAACCACATGCGCTGAATGAGAAAAGCGCTGAGTGTGAAAATCAGCAGCACAATTGCCAGAACGGCTGCGCGTGACGGGTCGGTTTGCGAACCAACAACCGCAAAGAAAATTTCCGTCGATAACACGCCATGGCTGCCGCCGAGCACCATCGGATTGCCGAAATCGGCCATGCTTTCAATGAAACTGATCAGAAAAGCATTGGCAATGCCCGGTGCCATCAATGGCAATGAGACCTGCTGGAAGGTGCGCCAACGGTCGGCACGCAAGGTTTGCGAAGCCTCTTCCATTGAAGGTGAAACACCTTCCACCACACCAATGAGCACCAAAAACGAAATCGGTGTGAAGGATAGAACCTGCGCAATCCAGATACCGGTAATGCCATATAACCAGCGCCCCGGTTCAATACCGAGAAATGAGGAAACGGCTTGTGTCGCCACACCGGCACGGCCAAAAAGCAGGGTCAATGCCAGACCAATCACGAATGGCGGCGTGATGATCGGCAAAATAGTTAACAGGCGCAGGCCTTTTTTATATGGAAAATTGGTGCGTGTTGCGAGCAGTGCAAAGGCCAGTCCAAGCACCGTAGAACCGCTCGCTGTCATCAGTGCCAGCCATAAAGTGCGCCATGCCACGCCGCAGCGCGTGCCATCAATGACACAGCCAAAACTCCAGATCGACGGATCCTGAATATTACGGATAAAGCCATCCGGTTTGAATGAACCGTCAAAATCCTGCACCGAACCGGCAAACATGCTGAAAAGCGGGTAGAAAACAAAAACGACAACCAGCACCGACAACATCGAGATGGAAGCCAAGATAAAAGCATCGCCTTTCAGCACGCCGCGCTCGGCCAGACTGAAGGCAAAAATCAAAACAAAACAAATTCCGGCAATCACCGCGCCGGCACCAAAAGCGGGCTGTCCATCCGGCAATATGCCAAAGAGATTTTCGGTAAAAACCCAGTTCCAGCCGCCAAAGCCAATCGCAAGCCCTTGCAAAGCCAGATATAAAAAGCCCAGCACACTGAGAAGCGTCAATAAATGACTGCGTTTTGGCGGCGGCGCCCATAAACGCGCAGCACCACAAAGCGCCATCAGCAAAACAATGCCCCAAAGCCAGAAACGGTTATAAGCCAGCAATTGCATCATGCCGGAGCCATGATCCTGATTGCTCAGGAAATCCGACAACCATTTCAAACTAAAGAACCCGCTTTCAATGCGGTACCAGGGCAAAAGGATGAAGCTTGCCAAAAATACGGCCAGCACAACATCCAGTCTACGGTTTTGCTGCTTCATTGCATGCCACGCTTTCTGATTGAGTGAAACCACCAACCGCAGGCCGGTTTCAGCCTGCGGTCAGATTTTTACTGTTTCATCAGTTGGCACTGGCTCCGATTTCACGATCCCAACGCTCCAGAATTTGCTTGCGCTTTTCCGGATCGCCATAGGTTTTAAAGTCATAATCAATCAGCTTGATATCTTCAAAACGCGGGGATTCTTTCGGCACTTCGGCATTTTTATTGGAAGGAAGCTGGAATGATTTTGCATCTTTCATGGTTGATTGTACGTCTGCTTTGAGCGCCCAATCATACCATTTCTTCGCATTTTCCAGATTGCGCGCGCCTTTGATGATCGACATTGAGCCGATTTCATAACCGGTGCCCTCGCATGGGCCAACGCTCACAATCGGAAAACCTTCCGCCGTCATGGAAACCGCATCATGCATAAACACAATGCCAATGGCATTTTCGCCGCGTGCTGCCGATTTAACCGGTGCTGAACCCGACTTGGTATATTGCGAAATATTGGCATTCAGCTTCTTCATATATTCAAAAGCCGGTTCTTCACCCATAATCTGCACCAATGTGGCAAGGGCGGTATAGGCGGTGCCCGATGAATTCGGGTTGGCCATCTGGATTTCGCCTTTAAAGCCCGGATCAAGCAAATCCGCCCAGCATTTTGGCGGTTGCAGGTTTTTCTTGGCCAGCAATTCCGTATTATAGCCCCAGCCAAGCGCACCGGCATAAACGCCAACGGTTCTAAAGCCTGAGCTTTCTGCCTGTTTAACCGCCCAATCATTAAGCTCGTCCAACATCGGAGACTTATATTCCAGTGTCAGCCCTTCAGAGGCTGCCTGCATATGCGGATCGCCTGTCCCCGCCCACCAAATATCGGTTTTCGGGTTACGTGCTTCTGCACGCACTTTGGCGTAAGTTTCGCCCGATGAAAGACGAACCATATTCACCTGAATATTAGTTTCTTTTTCAAACATATTTTTCATTTGCTCGCAAATGACCACATCGGCCGAGCAAATGAGATTAAGATTGCCTTCTGCTTGCGCAGAATACGCAAACATTGAGGCTCCGGCTGCTAAAGTCGCAACAAAAAGTGTTGAACGCATGAAATCCTCCCGTTTATACGGCGCCTCCACGCCGCTCGCTTTTACCGCGAAACTAAATAGTTGGACTAAATCCGCCGACTGTCAACAGTATTGACAGAATAATTCCATAAATAGAATAAAACAGTTCAAAAATTCTAATTTGAAAAAACAACAATATATACAAGCTGGCGGCACATATGGGTTCCGCCAGCCTTAAATCACGCGATACTACCTCAAAGCCTGTCATAATAGCAGACAGGCTTAATCATTGAATTTAAAGATTTATCCGCTGACCATCGCGGTCAAAAAGATGGATATTTGCCGCTTCCGCACCAATATGGATCATATCACCCACATTCATGCGGCTACGTCCGGCAACGCGGAAAATAAAGCTCACATCATCATTCAGATGGCTGTGAATATAGCTTTCCGCTCCCACCAATTCGATTGCATCAACATGAACTTGCGTTTTAAAGGCTGGCTGAGCATGGTCTTCTACCACAACCACATCTTCAGGGCGCACGCCAATCGTGTGAATGTCACGCAGCAGCGCTTCATTAGCGTTTAAATTCAGGCTGTAATTGCTGTTGCCGACCTGATCGAGCGCCAGCAAATTCATTGAAGGCGAGCCGATAAAGGTTGCAACAAAAGTGGTTGCCGGTTTTTCGTAAAGCTCAATCGGCGTGCCAACCTGCTCGATGCGCCCGCCATTGAGCACCACCAGCCTGTCGGCAAGGGTCATGGCTTCCATCTGGTCGTGGGTCACATAAACGCTTGTTGTGGCAAGCGAGCGTTGCAGGCGCTTGATTTCCACACGCATCTGCACACGTAATTTGGCATCCAGATTAGAAAGCGGCTCATCAAACAAAAACGCTGCCGGTTCACGCACAATCGCCCGTCCCATCGCCACACGCTGACGCTGACCGCCGGAGAGCTGACGCGGTTTACGATCAAGAAAATCATAAATTTCCAGTGATTTTGCCGCTGCCTCGATGCGACGGTCAATCTCGGCTTTCGGCGTTTTACGGTTTTTAAGGCCATAAGCCAGATTTTCACGCACTGTCATATGCGGATAAAGCGCATAATTCTGGAACACCATGGCAATATCGCGCTCGGACGGCTCAATATCATTCACCACGCGGTCGCTGATGGAAATTGTTCCGTCCGTGATGCTTTCCAGCCCTGCAATCATGCGCAAAAGCGTGGATTTTCCGCAGCCCGAAGGCCCGACAAGAACCAGAAACTCGCCATCATTAATGGTCAGTGAAACGCCTTTGATAACGTCATTTTTGCCATCATAGGATTTGCGAACATTATCGAGAATAATTTTACTCATTATTTTTCCGTTTCAACCAGACCTTTGACGAACCAACGCTGCATCAGCACCACCACGAGGATAGGCGGCAGGATCGCCAGAATTGCTGTAACCATGACGTAATTCCATGGTGTGGAAGCATCGGCAAAATCGACCATACGTCGCAAACCGATAATGATTGTGTTCATTTTGGCATCATTGGTAACAAGCAGCGGCCACAAATATTGTGTCCAGCCATAGATGAACAGGATAACAAAAAGTGCCGCAATATTTGTTTTTGAAAGCGGCAGCAAAATATCGCGCATGAAACGCCAAGGCCCGGCATTATCAATACGTGCGGCCTCCACCAATTCACCGGGAATGGTCAGGAAAAACTGGCGGAACAGAAATGTCGCCGTCGCAGATGCAATCAATGGCAGTGTCAAACCAGCATAAGTATCAATCATGCCGAGATCGACAATCACCTTATAGGTTGGCAAAATTCGCACTTCCACCGGCAGCATCAGCGTGACAAAAATCATCCAGAAAAACACCATACGGAAGCGGAACCGGAAGAAGACAATCGCAAAGGCTGACAAGAAT
>JAEWHQ010000362.1 GCA_023387715.1 Pseudomonadota bacterium
AAAATCCAGTGCAATCAGCGACAGCCTGTCGAGGACAGAAAAAAGCGGCGTGATATCCTCGCCCGCTTCCACCCGCACTCCCAGTCTGTGATTGGTTTGCGCGTAATAAGCCTCGCCTTCCTCTAACCAGATATTGAGCGGCAACAACACCGCTTCTGCATCTGTGTCCTCAGACAGGTCTTGCCGAAACTGATAATCATCCGGCTTGAAACCATCTGCCGTCCACAAATAAGCACTCATTTAATCGCTCCCTTTTGCTCCAGCTGTTGCGTCAAGCCGCTCAAATGAATGCCGCATTCGGTTTTATCCGAGCCCGCCCAGCGCCCCGCGCGCTGATCCTCGCCCTCTTCAACGGGGCGCGTGCAGGGCATGCAACCAATGGAGCGATAATTTTGCAAAGTCAGCGGATGCACCAGCAAATCATGGTGGCGCATATAGGTAATAAGATCATCACTTTGCCAATGCGCCAGCGGATTGATGCGAATGCGCACACCAACCGCCTCAAAGCTCGGCAAGTGCTGGCGTGTTGCAGCCTGAAACTGTTTGCGTCCTGTCATCCATGCCTTGAAAGGTGCAACCGCCCGCGTCATCGGCTCGACTTTGCGCAAAAAGCAACAGCGGTCTTTGTCCGTCATCGATAAAGCGCCATAAGGGTCATCACGCTGCAAACTTTCAGTGAGGGGCGTAATATCCTGCACATTTTGCAAGCCCAGTTGTTGCGTCAACTGATGGCGATAGTCCAATGTCGCGGTGAAATGCTTGCCGGTATCTAAAAACAGCACCGGAATATTGGGATCAATTTGCGCCACCATATGCAAAAGCACCGCCGATTCCGCCCCGAAAGAAGAAACCAGCGCCAAGGTGCCTAAGCCAAATACCCGATGCGCTTGCTCGATAATCACCTGCGGCTCACGCGCGCCGTGGCTTGCTTCCAGCAAACGCGCCTGTGCCGCCACCCGCATCTCTTGGTTTAGCTGTGGCTCAGGCGGCATGGGCAGGCTCGCCGTAAAGGGCTTGCTTGAACGGTTCTGCTCCCAGACGGCGATACGTCGTCAGGAAGGTTTCACCTGCATCAAGCCGCACATCCAGATAAGCATCAACCAGCTTTTCAATCGCATCGACAATATCTTCAGACGAAAAACCCCGCCCGATAATGTCGCCGATACTGGTATGCGCATCGGCCGAACCACCCAGCGTTATCTGATAAAGTTCCTCGCCCTTTTTCTCCACGCCCAAAATGCCGATATGACCAACATGATGATGGCCGCAGGCATTGATGCAGCCGGAAATTTTAATCTTCAGATCACCAATATCAAGCTGGCGCTGATGATCACCAAAACGCTGGCTGATACGCTGAGCCACCGGAATGGCACGCGCATTGGCAAGCGAGCAATAATCAAGCCCCGGACAGGCAATAATATCGGTAATCAGCCCCGCATTGGCGGTTACCAATTGCTCGGTTTTCAGTGCATCATAAACCGCTTTCAAATCAGCCAAGGCCACATGCGGCAGCACCAGATTTTGCTCGTGACTGACACGGATTTCATCGCACGAAAAACGCTGCGCAATATCAGCAATCAGTTCCATTTGTTCGGCATTGGCATCACCCGGAATACCGCCAATGGGTTTTAGCGAAATTGTCACCACACCATAATCAGGATGTTTGTGACGCGTTACATTTTGCGCCACCCATGCGCTGAAACCTTCATCGGCTTTTTGGGCTTGTGCCAATAATGCCCAACCTTCTGGCCGCTCAGGCAAATCCGGCATTTTGAAATAATGCTGAATGGCATCAATATCGCTTTGCGGCAGTTTCAAATCCGAATGGCGGATTGCTTCCCATTGCGCTTCAATTTCCTGTGCCAGTTCGTCAATGCCGGTTTCGTGCACCAGAATTTTGATGCGCGCTTTATATTTATTATCGCGGCGCCCATGCAGATTATAAACCCGCACAATCGCCGTGATATAGGTCAGCATATCTTCAACCGGCAAAAATTCACGGATTTTGCGTGCCACCATCGGCGTGCGTCCCTGACCGCCACCAATATAGACACTCAAGCCCAAAGCGCCCGCTTCGTTTTTCTTCAGCTGCAAGCCGATATCATGCACCTGAATAGCGGCGCGATCATTATCCGCACCAACAATCGCAATTTTAAACTTACGCGGCAGATAAGAAAACTCCGGATGCAGCGACGACCACTGCCGCAAAATCTCGGCAAAAGGGCGCGGATCAGCCACTTCATCGGCAGCTGCACCGGCAAAATGATCGGCCGTCACATTGCGGATACAGTTGCCAGATGTTTGAATGGCATGCATTTCCACTTCCGCCAATTCATCTAAAATGGCTGGCACATCTTTCAAGGCCGGCCAGTTGAACTGGATATTTTGTCTGGTGGTAAAATGGCCATAACCACGATCATAGCGCCGTGCAATCGAGCCCAGTTTGCGCAATTGCCGCGATGACAAAGTGCCGTAAGGAATAGCCACCCGCAGCATATAGGCGTGCAATTGCAGATAAAGACCATTCATCAACCGCAAGGGTTTGAACTGGTCTTCACTCATTTCACCTAAGAGGCGACGCTCCACCTGATCTTTAAACTGGGCAACACGCGCTTTCACAAAATCGCGGTCAAACTCGTCATAACGATACATAGTCTGGCCTTTTAAAACGGAGAATTAATAAGCGGGCTTTGCAGTCCCGAATGTCACAATGGTCGGGCCGCTCACTCTGATGCGCTCGCGCAGACGCAACGGGCTTAAACCCTCGTCATTGTCTTCCACCTCAATGACATTGACATCCACCACTTCGTCAAAAAGCGAGGCTGCGCGCCCTGCCGCTTCCAGCGCTTCCACGGCTTGTGCATGACGCGCAACCAAAGCGCCTTTCAGGTTTTTCTGCCATTTGCCATCAGCCCCCAGCCATACAGCCACACCATCCAGCAAACGATTGGCAGTCAGAACTTTTACAACCATGATTTTCGCTCCTGATTTAATGTTTCAAGCCGCAGCAAAGTGCTGCTGCCGGCTTAAAGGCTCTGCATTTTTTAACGATGCACCGGCGACCGCCTCGCCAATGATCACCATCACCGGCCCGTGCAAATCTTCACGTAAGCCTAAGTCCGGCAGATCTTTTAAAGTGCCGTGAAAAAGCCGCTTATCCTGACGGCTGGCATTTTCAATTGCCGCAACACTCGTATCAGCGGGCAAACCAGCGCTCATCAAACGTGAAGCCACATCACCTGCCACACTGCGCCCCATATAAATGGCGATGGTGGCACCTGAGACAGCCAGACGTGCCCAATCCGGTAAGGTTTCGCCCTGCATGTCATGTCCGGTGGTAAAAATCAGCGATGAAGCAACACCGCGCAATGTCAGCGGCAATTCCATATCGGCAGCGGCGGCAAAAGCTGATGTTATGCCCGGAACCACTTCAAACGAAGTATTTGCCGCTCTCAGCGCCGCCATTTCTTCGCCTGCGCGTCCATAAATCAACGGATCACCGGATTTTAGCCGCACTACCTGTTTGCCAAGACGCGCCTCATCAACCAGCAACTGGCTGATCTCATCCTGCCTTTTAGAATGGCAGCCTTTGCGCTTACCAACCAAAATGCGGGTTGCGTCACGTCTGCCCATCGCCACAATTGCTTCCGGCACCAGCGCATCATAAATGATCACATCCGCATTCATCAGCACACGATGAGCACGCAATGTGAGCAAATCTTCGGCTCCTGCTCCCGCCCCCACCAACCAGACATAGCCGGTTTGTTTCTGGGCGCTATGTTGAGTGCTGTGTTGAGTGCTGTGTTGAGTGCTGGCATTTTGCAACAAGAGGTGCGCTTCATCATGGGCAGCTTTCTCATTGCCACCTTCGAGTGCCGCGGCAACTCTGCCTTCAAAAAAGCTACGCCAGAAATTGCGCCGTGCTGCCCCTTTTTCAATCAGGGCATCAGCCTGCGCCCGAAATTGCACCGCCAGCTTTGCCAATGCGCCTAATTGCGGCGCTAGCATTGCCTCAATCCGCGCACGGATCATTTGGGTTAAAACAGGCCCCGCCCCTTCCGAACCGATAGCAATGGTTACCGGCGCACGATTGACAATGGCGGGGGTCAGAAAATCACAAAGCTGCGGGCGATCAACCACATTGACCGGAATGTGATGCGCTTGAATGCGCTTTGCCAAGACATAATCAGTTGCTTCGTCACCACTAGCAATAAAGACCAGTTTTGCATTGAGAAAATC
>JAEWHQ010000009.1 GCA_023387715.1 Pseudomonadota bacterium
GATGGATTACACGCCTATTACGTTCATTCTTACATGCTGGACGCTAAAAATCCTCAGGATGTTTTGGCTACAAGTGAGTATGGAGAGACAGTCACTGCTGCGGTTGCGCGCGATAATATGGCTGGAACCCAGTTCCATCCGGAAAAGAGCCAGGCACTCGGACTGGCCTTGATTGCTAATTTCTTGAAGTGGAAGCCATGATTTTATTTCCTGCGATTGATCTTAAAGAAGGCGAATGTGTTCGCCTGAAACTGGGCGATATGGATCAGGCAACGGTCTATAATCAGGACCCTGCCGCTCAGGCAAAAGCATTTGAAGATCAGGGCTTCGAATGGCTGCATGTGGTTGATCTCAATGGGGCTTTTGCCGGTGAAAGTGTCAATGGTGCAGCTGTTGATGCAATTTTGAAAGCTACCAAAAATCCGGTACAGCTCGGCGGCGGCATCCGTACATTGCAGCATATTGAAAACTGGCTTTCGCGCGGGCTTTCACGCGTGATTTTAGGCACCGTCGCGGTACGTGATCCGGCGCTTGTGATCGAAGCTTGTAAAGAATTTCCGGGTAAAGTGGCCGTTGGTATTGATGCCAAGGGCGGCAAAGTGGCGGTTGAAGGCTGGGCGGAAGCATCCGAACTTGGCGTGATTGAACTGGCACAGAAGTTTGAAGGTGCCGGTGTGGCGGCCATTATTTACACTGATATTGACCGTGACGGCATTCTGGCGGGTATCAACTGGGAGTCAACTCTCAGCCTTGCTGATGCGGTTTCCATTCCGGTGATTGCATCCGGCGGCTTGGCTTCGATGCAGGATATTGAACGCATGACCCAGCCCGATGCCCGCAAGCTTGAAGGCGCAATTTCTGGACGTGCGCTTTATGATGGCCGCATTGATCCGGTTGCGGCACTGGCATTACTCAAAAACAACAGAGGCGCATAATGCTCAAAGCACGTGTTATTCCTTGTCTGGATGTGAAAGACGGACGCGTCGTCAAAGGCGTCAATTTTGTTGATCTGATTGATGCCGGTGATCCGGTGGAAGCGGCTAAAGCTTATGATGCGGCCGGTGCCGACGAATTGTGCTTTCTCGATATTACGGCGACCTCCGATAATCGCGATACGATTTTTGATGTGGTGTCACGCACCGCTGAACAATGCTTCATGCCGCTCACTGTGGGTGGCGGCGTGCGGGCTGTTGGCGATATTCGCAAATTGCTGCTGGCAGGTGCTGACAAAGTTTCGATCAATACGGCTGCGGTGAAAAATCCTGAATTTGTCGCAGAAGCTGCCGACAAGTTTGGCAATCAATGTATTGTTGTGGCAATTGATGCGAAAAAAGTGTCCGCCGCCAATGAAGAAGATCGTTGGGAAATTTTCACCCATGGCGGTCGTGAACGCACCGGCATTGATGCGATTGAGTTTGCGCAGAAAATGGCAGATCTGGGTGCCGGTGAAATTTTGCTCACCTCCATGGATCGTGACGGCACCAAGGCTGGTTATGACATTGCACTGACCCGTGCTGTTGCTGACAGTGTGCGTGTGCCGGTGATTGCATCGGGTGGCGTTGGTACGCTTGATCATATGGTGGCAGGTATTCGTGACGGCCATGCAGCGGCTGTGCTGGCTGCTTCCATTTTCCATTTTGGCACCTACACGATTGAAGAAGCAAAGCGCTATCTGGCTGATGCCGGCATCCCTGTGCGCCTTGATCCATTGCCATAAAAAACTGATGAGCGGGAACAGCTCCGGAGAAAACGATGAGCAGATTTACCCTTGAAGCGCTGGAAAGCATTATTGCTGAGCGCGCGGCCAGCACGGATGGTTCGTCTTATACGGCTTCTTTGATGCGTAAAGGTCAGCCGAAAGCTAGCCAAAAGCTTGGCGAAGAAGCGGTGGAGACGATCATCGCAGCACTTGCCGGTGATAAGTCGGAAGTAGTGTCTGAAAGTGCTGACCTTCTCTATCACTTGTTGGTGGTGTGGAAATTGGCCGGTGTCTCTTTGGATGATGTTTTGGCTGAATTACAGCGTCGCACATCTCAAACGGGTCTTGAGGAAAAAGCTGCTCGCGGCAACGCATAAGGACGCGCTCTCATGTGGGAAAAAGTGGACCAGCTTGCACCCGGACAATATTCGCCTTATCGCTTGTTTTCCGCAAATGAGTGGTCGGAATTTCGTGCCGATACGCCCCTCACCCTGACCGCAGATGAGGTCAAACGGTTACGCTCTTTAGGCGATCCGATTGATCTGGATGAAGTGCGCCATATTTATCTGTCGCTGTCACGTTTGTTGTCGGCGCATGTGGAAGCAAGCCAGTTGCTGTTTCAGCAGCGCAAGCAATTCCTCAATATGGATGATTCGTTCAAAACACCGTTCATCATCGGAATTGCCGGTTCGGTGGCGGTGGGTAAATCCACCACAGCGCGTATTCTGAAGGAATTGCTGGCACGCTGGCCCTCAAGCCCGAAAGTTGATCTCGTCACCACAGACGGCTTTCTCTATCCCAATGAAGTGCTGCGCAATCACAATATGATGGATCGCAAAGGCTTTCCGGAAAGTTATGATGTGGGTGCTTTGCTGCGCTTTTTGTCTGCCATTAAAGCTGGCATGGGACAGGTGCGCGCGCCACTTTATTCGCATCTTTTCTATGATGTGCAGCCGGATGAATATATCACCATCCACAAGCCTGATATTCTGATTTTTGAAGGTATCAATGTGTTGCAGGTGCGTGATCTGCCGGAAGATGGCAAGATGGTGCCGTTCGTATCCGACTTCTTTGATTTCTCCATCTATATTGATGCGGAAACAGATCAGATTCACAAATGGTATATTGACCGCTTCATGCATTTGCGTGAGACGGCTTTCCAAAATCCAAACTCGTTCTTCCACCGTTATTCACAGCTGTCAGAGACCGCTGCACGTTCAATCGGTGAGGGTTTGTGGGAAAACATCAACCTGATCAATTTGCGCGAAAATATTCTGCCGACACGGCCGCGTGCGGATTTGATCTTGCGCAAAGGTGCTGATCATCTGATTGAAGAAGTGGCACTTCGCAAACTTTAACCAGTAAAAAGTCCGGCTCATCAAGCCGGACTTTTTAGTTTTAAGCTTTGTGACCGGCAATAAACCGGTCTGTTTCTTTGGCCATCGGTATGGTCTGCTGACTACCTGTTTTTGTGCAGGCAATGGCTGCGGCAACGGATGCACGCTCCATCGCCTGGCCAAGTGTCATGCCTTTGTCGAGAGCAGAAGCCAGCACACCAACAAAACAATCACCGGCGCCGGTCGTGTCTTTAACATCCACAGCCACGGCTTTCATTTGAATGAATTGCCCGTCCATAAAGGCTTCAGCCCCCTCACCGCCAAGAGTGCGTAAAATGCCGGTGTTGAGATGTTTGCTAAGGCTTTCAGCATCAGGCGGGCAGTTAACCCATGTAGCAAGTGCTTCAGCTTCATCCTCATTGACGACAATCAGATCACATAAAGACAACACATTTTCAGGCAAGCGATAGGCTGGTGCCAGATTGAGTATCGCCAGCGCTTTGCTTGCATGGGTACGGCGGATGAGCTTCTCGACCTCTTCCGGTTTGTTTTCCATCTGCATCAAAACGATATTGGCGCTTTGCAGATCTGTGTCTTCGATCACATCCGAGGAGGCGTGCAGATTGGCACCAGAGGCCACCGCAATCATATTATTGCCGTGGCTGTCGGTATAAACGGAAGCGCAACCGGTTGGCTCTGTAAGGCGCTCAATGCGGGTGATGTTGGCAACCTGTTCCAGATTGCTGAGGCCGATTTGCGCCAGCGCATCTGTGCCCACTGCCCCATACATCAGCACCTCAGCGCCATCACGGGCAGCGGCCAGTGCCTGATTGCCGCCCTTGCCGCCTGCGCCGGTATGAAAATCATTGGCCAGCAATGTTTGGCCGGCACGCGGCATTTCGTTTAGCTGAAACATGAAGTCCACATTAATCGACCCAAAGGTGATGATCATCATATGTCTCCGGCTTTATGGTGCAGGCTTAAGATGGCATAAAAAAAGCCCCGCCGAAATGACTGACTTGCTAGTCTTTCGGCGGAGCCTTTCAGATGAGAATATGAGAAATTTTAGTCGAGCTCAGGAATACGCAGAACCTGACCCGGATAGATTTTGTCCGGTGAGGTCAGCATCGGTTTATTGGCTTCAAAGATAATGTTGTTCTTGTCGCCTTTGCCTTTACCATATTGGGCTTCGGCGATTTTCCACAGGTTGTCGCCTTTTTTCACGGTATAGAAAACCGGCTCTTTGCTATCCGAGGCACCATCAACGGTGAGCTCCGAGGCTTCCACTTTGGAAACGCCAAGCGAGTTACCCACAGCGATAATGGCTTTTTCAAAAGCAGACTGGTCTTTAACGGTGCCTTTGAGTACGGCCTTGTCGCCTTCAACCACAACCTGCACATCGTCGGTGCCGAGCTTGTGAGAGTCTAATTCTTTTTTCAGATCATCTGCTTTTGGTTCATCTTCACCAAAGCCAAGCTTGGTGCCTACAGACTTAACAAAATCGAAAATACCCATCAAAGTAGCTCCTCGTTACAGTTGTGCGGCAAGTTTAATGCGGAAATTGCAGCTGTCCAATAAAATAAATCAGAAAGCGCCATAACTCATTTTAAAAGATCGTGACGATGCATTCTGGCATATTTCTTTGACAGAAATATCTGCTTAATCAAAATTCACTTTGCCACGCATTTTCTTGACGTCAGCGCGCCCTGCTTTTTGTTTCAGACGGCGTTCAACGGAGCCCTTGGTGGGCTTTGTTTTGCGTCTTGGCGGTGGCGGGGGAACGGCAGCCTCGGCAATCAGTGCAATCATTCTTTCACGCGCATCAAGGCGGTTGCGCTCTTGTAAACGAAAACGGCTGGCTTCAATCAGAATATCGCCATCTTTGGTGGCGCGTTGTCCGGCAAGCTTGATGAGGCGTTCCAGCACATCTTCCGGCAGCCCTGCTTGTCCGGCCAGAAACCGCAATTGCACTGCGGTGGAAACTTTATTGACGTTCTGTCCGCCCGGCCCCGACGACCGGATAAAACTTTCCTCCAAATCATTTTCATGAATATGGATGCGGTGATTGATGCGGATGCGGTTTTTATTCTCTTCCATGCGCGTGACATTACACGGAAAACACCATGAAAGCAGCATGAAAAAACCCGGCTTTTGCAAGCCGGGTTTTTAAAATTAAGATTTTGAAAGCGCTTATTCTGCGGCCATCTGGGTGGCAGGTGCGGCGGAGCGCACATCGCTGTCCACATGGGCTTCAAACTTTTCAAAAGCCTTGATGAACATATCAACAAGCTTGGCTGCCTGTTTGTCATAGGCTGCTTTATCTGCCCATGTTGAACGTGGGTTGAGAATTGCAATATCCACACCCGGTACAGAAACAGGAACCTGGAAGCCGAAGTTTTCATCGGTGCGGAATTCGACCGCGTTCAGCGAACCATCAAGTGCTGAGCTGAGCAAAGCGCGTGTGGCTTTAATCGGCATACGGTTGCCGGTGCCGTAAGCGCCTCCTGTCCAGCCGGTGTTGACCAACCAGCAATCCACATCATGTTCAGCAATCAATGCACGCAGCAGATTGCCGTATTCTGACGGATGGCGCGGCATGAAAGGCGCACCAAAGCAGGTGGAGAACGTTGCTTCAGGCTCGGTTACACCCTTTTCGGTGCCGGCAACTTTAGCCGTGTAGCCGGACAAGAAGTGATACATGGCCTGTGCCGGTGTCAGCTTGGCAATCGGAGGCATAACCCCGAAAGCATCCGCGGTAAGCATGATGATGTTCTTAGGCTGGCCGCCCTTGCCTGTCTTGCTTGCATTTGGAATGAAGTTCAACGGATAAGCGCAACGGGTGTTTTCGGTGAGCGAACCATCATCGAAATCAGGCTGACGGTTATCATCCAGCACGACGTTTTCAAGCACTGTGCCGAAACGCTGTGTGGTTGCGTAGATTTCTGGTTCTGCTTCTGCCGACAAACGGATGGTTTTTGCATAGCAGCCGCCTTCAAAGTTGAAGATGCCGTCTTTGCCCCAGCCGTGCTCATCATCACCAATCAGTGTGCGGCTTGGATCAGCCGACAAAGTGGTTTTACCGGTGCCGGAAAGACCAAAGAAAATAGCTGTGTCGCCGTCTTTGCCTTCATTGGCCGAGCAATGCATTGGCATAACGCCCTTGGCAGGCAAGAGATAGTTGAGAGCGGTGAAAACAGACTTCTTCATTTCACCGGCATAGGATGTGCCGCCGATGAGAACGATTTTGCGGGTCAGATCAACTGCAATCACGGTTTCCGTGCGGCAGCCGTAGCGCGCAGGGTCAGCCTTGAAGGATGGCAGATCAATAATGGTCATCTGCGGAACGTAAGAAGCGAGATCACTTGCCTCAGGACGGATCAGCAGATTGCGGATGAACAGGGAATGCCATGCAAATTCTGTAATCACGCGTGCATTGATGGAATTGTCTTTGTCTGCGCCGCCGATCAGATCCTGCACAAACAGTTCTTTGCCTTTGGCGTGCTCGATGAAATCGGCATAAAGCAGCTCAAATGCTTCCGGTGTCATTGGCTTGTTGTTGTCCCACCATACCTGATCTTCGGTATTGGCATCACGGACAACAAATTTATCCTTAGGTGAACGGCCGGTGTGCTGACCGGTGCGGGCAACGATTGCGCCCTGCGCTGTCAGTTCTGCTTCACCACGACGGATTGATTCTTCATAAAGCTTCGCTGGTCCAAAGTTATAATAGACTGCAGAGAGCTCCTTCAGTCCTGAAGTGGCAATGGAAGCGGCGGTATTGTGGATGCCGATCTCGCTCATGTTATCTCCGCAATCTGTTGTAAAAGAAAAATTGAACACTGCCGGTGTTTCATTTGTTGTCACCAGCGCGATGGCTAGTCCAAAACATTTTAAATAAAATAATTCAAATGTTTAATCGATTTAAAAAAATTTAAAAATTTTTAAATCGGTTAGAACGAACTATCAGGGTTGTTTTTGATGGTAATTCACAACCAATGATTGTTTTTGGCTGTGGAAGACTTATTTACAGGCAGAAAGGCCCTTTGCCACATTTTGTACCTAATTTGTACTGCACAAGCGCAAAGAACTATAGTAATTTTGATATCTACTGATTTGCTTAAATCAAGGAAAGGCGACCGTATGAAGGAAGTATCCGCAACACAGACGATTGCTCTGGTCGATGATGATCGTAATATTCTGACCTCCGTTTCAATTGCTTTGGAGTCAGAGGGCTATCGTGTTGAGACTTATACGGACGGTGCCTCGGCACTTGATGGATTGACGGCGCGTCCGCCAAACCTTGCTATCTTCGATATTAAAATGCCGCGTATGGACGGGATGGAATTGTTGCGCCGTTTGCGTCAGAAGTCTGACCTGCCGGTGATCTTCCTCACCTCCAAAGATGATGAGATTGATGAATTGTTCGGCTTGAAAATGGGTGCGGATGATTTTATCACCAAGCCGTTTTCGCAGCGCTTGCTGGTCGAGCGTGTTAAAGCGGTTCTTCGTCGCGTTGCTGCGCGGGATGGTTCCGCCAAGCCAAGCGGTCAGCAAGCCCGTTCGCTTGAGCGCGGACAGTTGGTGATGGATCAGGAGCGCCACACCTGCACATGGAAGGGCGAGCCGGTTATTTTAACGGTGACTGAATTCCTTATCCTGCATTCTTTGGCGCAGCGTCCGGGCGTGGTTAAAAGCCGTGATGCGTTGATGGATGCCGCTTATGACGAGCAGGTCTATGTGGATGATCGTACCATCGACAGCCATATCAAGCGTCTGCGTAAGAAATTTAAGCAGGTTGATGATAGTTTTGAGATGATTGAAACGCTTTATGGGGTTGGCTATCGCTTTAGTGAGGCTTAAATCATAAATGAATTTTCATTTGTGAGTTTAAAATCCGAAAGGCAATAAAGCAGGTCATGGTCGTGCAGGCGCCAGAAGCGCATAATGGGGCGGACAATAAAGCAGGCACGCGCAGAGAGCGTATGGCACGACGCCAACGCTCGCTTTTTCTGCGCCGTCTGGTTGCGCCTGTTCGTAAGCTGCTCGGCAATTATCTCTTTTCCAGCCTGACACGCCGTATCCTGTTTCTCAATCTGGCAGCCTTGGCTGTGCTGGTTTCCGGCATTCTTTATATGAACCAGTTTCGCGACGGGCTGGTGGATGCCAAGGTGGAAAGCCTAAAAACGCAAGGTGAGATTATCGCCGGTGCGATTGCCGCTTCCGCTACGGTGGAAACCAATTCCATTATGATTGATCCGGAAGTGTTGCTGGAACTGCAAGCGGGGCAAAGCACCAATCCGGCTTCCGATTCCATTGAAAACTGGGAGTTTCCGATTAATCCGGAGCGTGTGGCGCCTTTGCTGCGCCGTCTGATCTCACCGGTTAATACCCGCGCCCGTATCTATGATCGCGGCTCCAATCTGTTGCTTGATTCACGCCATCTTTATTTCCGCGGACAGGTTTTCCGTTATGACCTGCCGCCGCTGGATGAAGAGGAGCGCACATGGACAGAGCGTGCACGCGGCTGGATCTGGCGTTTGTTCTATGGTGGTGGTCTGCCGCTCGATCACGAACAGCCGGGCGGCAATGGTTCTATTTATCCGGAAATTAAAGCAGCCCTTGACGGCGTTGCACAATCTGCACAACGCCGGAATGAAAAAGGCGAGCTGGTTGTTTCGGTAGCAATTCCTGTCCAGCGTTTCCGTGCTGTGCTCGGCGTTTTGTTGTTATCCACAGAGGGTGGGGATATCGACAAGATTGTGCAGGGCGAGCGCAACGCAATTTTCCGCGTTTTTGGTGTGGTTTCTGCGGTGATGGTTATTCTGTCACTGTTTCTGGCGCATGCGATTGCCAATCCGTTGCGCAAATTGGCCGCGGCCGCTGATCGTGTGCGTCACGGCGTGAAAACCCGTGTGGAAATTCCCGATTACTCTGAACGGCAGGATGAGATCGGCCATCTATCCACATCCATCCGCGATATGATGGATGCGCTTTATACACGGATTGAAGCGATTGAAAGTTTTGCAGCTGATGTCAGTCATGAGTTGAAAAACCCGCTGACCTCTTTGCGCAGTGCTGTGGAAACATTACCGCTTGCCAAAACAGATGAATCCCGCAAACGCCTGCTGGATGTGATTGAGCATGATGTGCGCCGTCTTGATCGTCTGATTACCGATATTTCCGATGCGTCGCGTCTTGATGCGGAGCTGGCACGCGAACATAGTGATCTGGTGGATGTAAAAGTTCTGTTGGAAAATATTGTGCAGGCAGCGCAAGGGGTGCGCCGTAATAAAATCGGTACGGAAATCGAATTTGATATTGGCAAGAAGCCAGCCGGTAAAAAAGGTTTCACTGTTGCCGGCCATGATCTGCGTCTTGGACAGGTTGTGTCAAATCTGATTGAAAATGCACGTTCTTTTGTGCCCGAAGATACAGGCAAGATCTCCGTGCATCTGACAAGCCGTGCTCAGCGTTTGCAAATTATCATTGAGGATAATGGTCCCGGCATTCCGATTGAAAATATCGAGCGTATT
The DNA here is from genome assembly GCA_023387715.1 of Pseudomonadota bacterium. GTDB lineage: Bacteria > Pseudomonadota > Alphaproteobacteria > Rhizobiales > Rhizobiaceae > Paenochrobactrum > Paenochrobactrum glaciei. Next base: position 9,570 of record JAEWHQ010000009.1, read on the forward strand.
TTCGAGCGTTTCTATACAGATCGCCCGTCTAATGAGGCTTTTGGCCAAAATTCCGGCTTAGGGCTTTCGATCAGCCGTCAGATCATCGAAGCGCATGGTGGTACGCTGATTGCTGAAAATATTTACAGCAATGAGAAAGAGCCGAAAAAAACCGGTAAAGCTGCCAAGGCGAAAGTACAGGTCGAGCCGGAAATTATCGGTGCCCGTTTTATCGTTGATCTACCTTTGGCAAGCTGATGGAAAAAAGTGGTATCCACGCCTCAACAGTTGAAGTGAATGGCCGCGGCGTCATGTTCTTGGGCGCATCGGGGATGGGTAAAACCGAGCTGGTGCTGACGCTGATTGAGCGTGCTATCGCGCGCGGTGAAGAAGCGATGCTGGTGGCGGATGATCGCACATTGATCAGGCGCGAAGGCGAGGCAATCATCGCCAGCGTGCCGGAGCAACTGGCCGGTGGCATCGAGATCCGTGGTGCGGGTCTGTTCAAACGCCCCTTTAAGAGCGAAACCCGATTGGCACTTGTTGTTAAACTGGTTTCAGCAGAGATAGGCGAGCGTTTTCCTGAAGGTCATCAGTGGCATTTTGAAGGGGTGGATATCCCTTGTTTGCATTTGCGGGCTTTGAGTGCGGGTGCTGATTCGCTGACAATTGCCCGCGCTGTTGAAGCGACTTTGTTTTATGAGCCGTGGCCGTAAAAGGGCTGGCTTGAATATCCGGTGTATAAGTCTATATTAGATATGCGTGATGCATTGAATATTGACTGTAAATGCAAACTTTATAAATCTATTTAAAAACAACAGTTTAATTAGATAGTTCGTAATTTCCGTAATTTTTACCAATGGTTTTCAAGCTGAAGACTGCGGCATTTTGTTTTTATTGGCTTTTTGCGAATAATTTTCACTTGATATCAATAATTGCCCTGCCAAGATATGTGTCCTATTTGCTAAATGATGATGTATCAGGATTGCTAAAGCCTTATTAGCGGGCAATTTTACTGTTCAGGCAGTAAATGGCAGGCCAGAACGGGAGCAGTTAAACAATGATCGGACTCGTGCTTGTTACGCACGGAAGATTGGCCGAAGAGTTTTTGCATGCGGTTGTGCATGTTGTCGGCCAGCAGGATAATTTTGAAACTGTTTGCATCGGCCCTGATGATGATATGGAACAGCGCCGGCAGGACATTGTGGATGCTGTGGCGCGCGCTGATACTGGTCAGGGCGTTATTATTCTGACCGACATGTTTGGCGGCACCCCTTCCAATCTGGCTATTTCCGTGATGGAAGCAGGCAAAGTGGAAGTGATTGCCGGTGTGAATTTACCGATGCTAATCAAGTTGAGCAGCATGCGTGTTTCGGGTGATATGAAACTGGCATTGAGCGAGGCACAGGATGCCGGACGCAAATATATCAATGTGGCCAGTCAGGTTCTGACAGGAAAATAATTTTATGCATGTGAGCGTGCCGGTAACTGGTGACTATAATCCTGATGAAGCTCTGACACGCTCTCTTGAGATTATTAATATGCGCGGGCTTCATGCGCGCGCTTCGGCCAAGTTTGTCCAGACTGTGGATAGTTTTAATGCCCATGTGCGTGTTGAAAAAGACGGTATGTCAGTGGGCGGAACATCGATCATGGGTTTGATGATGCTGGCCGCCTCACCTGGGTGCAGCATTCAGGTCAGCGCTTGCGGTGAAGAAGCACAACAAGTGCTGGAAGCTTTGAGTGCGCTGATTGCCAATAAATTCGGCGAAGACGCCTGATTTCACCCCTGCTCTATACATTATATATAGCCGGATTTTAACCGGCTATTACAGGCTGTCCGGATAGACTCTGACCGGACGATTATCCTTGACCGATTCCATAACGACAAAAGTGGATGTACTGGCAACATTGGGCAGGCTGGAGATTTTCTCGCCCAGCACAAGCCGGTAACGGCGGATATCCGGTGTTCTGATTTTTAAAAGATAATCAAACGAGCTGGCGATCATGTGGCATTCTTCCACTTCGCGGATTTTGCGTACAGCTACGTTAAACTCCTGCAAGGCTTTTTCACGGGTATCCGACAATTTCACGGTTGTAAAAGCAATATGGTCAAGGCCGAGCTTTTCCGGATCAATCGCGGCGCGGAAGCCTTGAATATAGCCTTCCTCAACCAATCTTTTCATCCTTGTCTGGCATGGTGTTTTGGAAAGCCCGACTTGTTTGGCCAGTTCTGTCATGGCGATGCGGCCATCTTGGCTTAAAATTTCCAAAATCCGCATATCGAACAAATCCAGATTGCCTGTATTTGATTGTTTTTCAGTCATTATGGATGAAATTCCGCGTTATAATAAGTTCATTTTGCCTGAATATAGCGGATAATAGGTGAGAAAGGAACTTATGGGAATGATATTCTGGAACAAACAGACAAGCGGGTTCACGTTTTGAAAACGGACAGCGTCTGATATCTTACCAGTCTCAAGGGTTCTTCTCTTATGTCTAATGATATTTTCTCTCGCTTTGATCCGGCTTTGAAAACGCAATCGCCGCTGCGCCAAATCATTACTGATGCAACGCGCCGCCCTGAGGCTGAATGTGTCAGCCATTTGCTTGAAAAGGCAACTTTGCCGGAAGCTGAGCGTAAAGCCATCCGCGCGACCGCCACACAACTTATCACCGCATTGCGCGCCAAACATAAAGGCACCGGCGTGGAAGGTCTGGTGCATGAATATTCACTTTCCAGTCAGGA
>JAEWHQ010000081.1 GCA_023387715.1 Pseudomonadota bacterium
AGGCCGACAATGACAATGTGCGTTGGGTTTACCTCGACATTGGCAAATTCGGTGGTTTGGCTGAAACCATGGATGAAGCGATCCGTTATCAGATCGTGACACCACGCGATGGTGATGAAGTGCAGCCATGTGTGCTGGCAGGGCCTACCTGCGATAGCGCGGACGTGCTTTATGAAAAGAACCCGTATCCGCTGCCGGTTTCACTTTCGATCGGTGACGAGGTTCTCATTGAAGGCACTGGTGCTTACACTACCACTTATTCGGCCGTTGCTTTCAACGGTTTTGAGCCACTCCGCTCTTATGTGATTTGAAAAAACAAGCCGCCTGACACAATCAGGCGGCTTTTTTCTTGGGTGCTTTTTCCATTTGTAAATTGAACAAACTGTCAGCCGGTCATATATAGGTCTGAAGAATTAATCAGGACGGCGGAAGTCAGCTATGTATTTTGCTGATGCTTATAAAACATTGGCCTGCGATCATGTTTAGGCTATATCGCCAGATAAATTGACGTTTGACAGAAGGACATATCATGGAAAAAGCCGATATTGGCATGGTTGGGCTTGGCGTGATGGGTTCTAACCTCGCACTGAACATTGCTGAAAAAGGTTTCCGTGTTGCGGTTTATGATCGTGATCCGGCCGTCGTGCAGCAGTTTTACAAAAATGCCGGTGCGCTGAGCGATAAGATTGTTCCTTGTGAAACTTTTGAAGCGCTGGTGGAAAACACCCGTCAACCACGCCCGTTTATATTTCTGATCAAGGCTGGTCAGCCGGTTGATGATGAAACCGCCCGTTTGCGCCTTCTGCTCGATAAGCAGGATATCATTATTGATTCCGGCAATTCCGATTATCGCGATACGGTTCGCCGTCTAAAAGCGCTTGGCCCCAATGACCCGACCTTTGTTGGTATGGGCATTTCCGGTGGTGCGGAAGGTGCGCGCCATGGTGCGTCCATGATGGTGGGCGGCACCGAAGCTGCTTATGAACGTATTGCACCGGTTTTGAATGCAGTTGCTGCGCAATATGAAGGTGAAGCATGCGTTGCCCTGATGGGGCCGGATGGTGCTGGTCACTTTGTTAAAACCATTCATAACGGTATTGAATATGCCGATATGCAGATGATTGCCGAAATTTACGGCGTGCTGCGCGATGGTCTTGGCCTTTCTGCACCTGCGATTGGAGATATTTTTGCCAAATGGAATGAAGGCGCACTTAATTCTTATCTGATTGAAATCACGGCTGAAGTGCTGCGCACACAGGATCCTGAATCCGGTCAGGCGATGGTCGATATCATTCTTGATGCGGCTGGCCAAAAGGGCACCGGACGCTGGGCTGCCATTGAAGCGCAGATGATGGGTGTTCCCGCATCTGCCATTGAAGCAGCTGTTGGTGCGCGTGCCGTTTCCTCGATGAGAACAGAACGTGCATTGGCCGAAAAAACCTATGGCACTGCCGATCATACAGTAGAGCTGGAAGATCAGGCAGCGTTCATTAATCAGTTGGAACAAGCATTGCTGGCCGGTAAAATTGCTGCTTATGCGCAGGGTTTTGTGGTGATGCAGGCCGCTTCTAAAGAGCATAGCTGGAATATTCCATTGGCAACAGTTGCCCGTATCTGGCGTGCCGGTTGCATTATTCGCTCGCAGTTCCTTGATGATATTGCCAAAGCGTTTGATGAAGGTGAGGCAGATAATCTGCTGCTGACACCGGCTTTTGTTGAGAAAATGAAAGCATCATCGGGTGCACTGCGTCAGGTGGTGGCAAAAGCAGCCCTTGGCGAATTACCAATGCCGGCATTGAGCGCTGCTTTGAGCTATTTTGACAGTTTCAAACAGTCACGCGGCACAGCCAATCTTATTCAGGCGCAGCGTGATTTCTTTGGCGCGCATGGTTTTGAACGCCTCGATAAGCAGGGCGATTTCCACGGCCCTTGGGGCGCGTGAGAATAGTTTAAGTGAAATTGAAAAAGCCGCTGATTGTGTCAGCGGCTTTTTTATTAATCTTGTAAAACCAGCAAGTCGTGCGCGGCAAAGGAAACTTTCACCTCGTCGCCACGTTTTGGCGGTGCCACAGCCGGATCATTGAAACTATCAAGCGACAATTGATTCTGTCCGAGCTTCACCCGTGTTCTGATCACTGAGCCTAAGAAATGCACATCTTCAATCGTGGCAGGCACTGAAACATCCTGCGGCTTTTGATTGTCGAGCCGGATGGCTTCCGGACGTAATGCCAAAGTAACCGGCGCTTTATCGGCTACACCGGTGATTGGCTGAGGCAATGTAATCAGATTTCCATCCAGATTGATCTGATTGGCGGAGAGATTTTCCACATGACCTTCCAGCATATTGAGCGTTCCGACAAAGGACGCCACAAAGCGCGTGGATGGCTGATTATAAATCTCAAACGGTGTGCCAACCTGATCGGCCTTACCTTCATGCATCACGACGATTCGGTCAGAGATCGACAAAGCTTCTTCCTGATCGTGGGTGACGAAGATCGTGGTAATGCCGAGTTTTTGCTGAATGGCGCGAATCTCTTCGCGCAAAGAAACGCGGATTTTTGCATCAAGCGCAGAAAGCGGTTCATCAAGCAGCAGCACTTGCGGCTTGGTTGCCAAAGCTCGCGCGAGTGCCACACGCTGCTGCTGACCACCCGACATTTGATACGGATAGCGGTCGGCCAGATGCTCAAGCCGGATAAGGCTTAGCATTTCTTTGACCGTTGCATCGCGCTCCTGCTTGGATTTACCGGCAATACGCAGACCAAAAGCCACATTTTGCGCCACTGTCATATTGGGAAACAGCGCATAGGCCTGAAATACCATGCCGATATTGCGTTGGTTGGGTTTGAGATCAACCACATCTTTACCGTCAATTTCGATCATGCCGCGGTCAGGCGTTTCAAAACCGGCAATCATACGCAAAACGGTGGTTTTTCCGCAGCCCGAAGGGCCTAGGAAAGAGATAAATTCGCCTTTTTCAACGGCGAGATTGAAATCATGCACCACCGTATTGGTGCCAAAGCTTTTTTGTAAGTTTTTTAAATTTAAAAAGGCCATGAGATGAATTACCCGCCCGTGGTTTTGAATTTGTTGAGGCGTGAGACAAGCTGGATCAATGCCATGCTTGCCCATGTTATGCCAAATGCAATAATGGCGAGTGCTGATGGTTCATAGGCGCGGTTGGCGCCGACAAGTTGCAGATAAGGCCCGAAAGCCGGACGGTTGAGTAGGGAGGCGAGGGTAAATTCGCCGATCACAATCGCAAAGGTAATGAAAGCACCGCTCATCACGCCGGAAAGCACATTCGGGAAAATAATCCGGAACATGATTGTCGGCAGCTTTGCGCCCATGCTTTCGGCTGCTTCTGTTAGCGTGCGAACATCAATCGTGCGCATGGCCGTATCAATGGCGCGGTACATATAAGGCAATGACAAGGTGACATAGCCGAACATCAGCAACAGGTCAGTTGCCTGTGTTGAAGCGGTAAATGGCAACCATGATGATGAGTTATAAATGCGCAAATAGCCGAAAACGATGACGATGGCCGGAATGACCAGTGGCATCAGCGTGATGAATTCGATTACGGGACGCAATTTTGGCAAACGCAAACGCACCCAATAAGCGGTGGGCACCACCAGCAAAATGCCGAAGATAATCGTCATGATGGCTAAGAGGATCGAATAGCCGAAGGTTGCCTGAAAATTCGGATCGGTGAAAACAACACGGTAAGCATCAAAAGAATATTCACCGCGACGCATACGCAGCGAAAATTCAAATGTACCGATTAGCGGCACCAGAAAATAAATCGCGCCGATCAGAAAGGCGATCCATGCACCAATGCGCTGCGGGCTGAAATAGCGGGTCTTTTTCATCGCTGCCACCTTTCCGCACGCATACGCAACCAAATATAAAGCAGGTTGGAAATGCCGGTAATGACAATCATGCCGAGCGCCAGCGCGTAACCTAAGTTTTGGTTATGCAGTACATCGCCGCGAATCTGTGCGTAAAGCATGATCGGTACGATGTTGAGCGTCGAGCCGGTCAGTGCATAAGCCGTGGCAATGGCACCAAAAGCATTGGCAAACAGCAAAAGCGATGTGCCGAGCAGGCTTGGCCAGAGGATAGGAAAGGCCACCATGCGCCAATATTGCAGCTGGTTGGCACCAAGAATCGAGGCCGCTTCACGCCATTCTTTTTTCAAACCGTCTAAGGCGGGTGTGAGAATCAGCACCATCAGCGGAATTTGGAAAAACAGATAGGTGAGGGTGAGACCGAAAAAGCTCAAAAGATTAAAGCCGGTGCCATAAAGATTGAAGCCGAACCATTCGCGCAGAAGAATCGTTACGAAACCTGTGCGGCCAAGAGTTGCCAGAAAGGCAAAAGCCAAAGGTACACCGGCAAAGTTGGAGGCAACACCTGAGAAAGTCAGCACTGTCGGGCGCAGCCATTTTGGCAAATTACCAAGCACAATCGCCCATGCCAGAAAGAAGCCGATCACCGCGCCACCCAATGCGGAGGCAAAGCTGATTTTGATCGACACCCAATAGGCGCTTAAAATATTGGCCTGAAACAGATCAATAATATTCTGGAAGGTGAAATTGCCTTGCCCGTCCTGAAAGGCGCCTACAACCAGAAACATCGTCGGCCAGAGCAGAAATAAAATGGCAAAAAGGAAAAAAGGCGTGACCCCCACCCAAGCAAAGGAAAGTTTTCGTTTGCGTTTTGGTAAGGCAGCTGGCTCGCCGTCGAGATAATCGTTGCTGATTGCGTTCATGCTGTTCTTTTAAGAGAAATCCTGCGGCTTGAAAAGACAAGCCGCAGGACATGAGGATTAGCAAATATTATTGTACGTTGGCACCGACAACGCTATCCCAGTTTTTAGTGATAGCAGCCTGTGATTTTTCCAGCTCTTCCAGTGAAGGGAAGACAGCTTTTTCATAAGCTTCAGCTGGTGGTAGTTTGTCGAGCAGATCCTGTGGGATCTTGCCTTCTTTTGCCAGCGCATTAAAGCGAATCGGGTGGCAGTAACCTTTCAGGTAACCGATCTGACCTTCATCGGAATAAAGATGTTCCATCCAGAGCTTGGCTGCATTCGGATGTGGTGCATAGGCACTGATGCCCTGCACGTAAACGCCTGCAACAACGCCGCTTTTCGGAATGATAACTTCAACTTCCGGATTGCCGTTCAAAGTGTCACGGTCGGCTAGCGCATTGTAATCCCAGCGGATAACAATCGGGGTTGAGCCTTGTGCCAGCGAAGCGGCTTTACCGATAACGGGAACGAAATTGCCGGCTTTGTTAACGTCGCGGAAGAATTCCAGACCCTTTTGAGCTGCTTCTTCACCGGCTGCGCCACCTAGCGAGAGGCCTGCTGCGTAAACGCTCAAGATTGCCTGAGTTGAGGCGCGTGGATCGCCAGAATGCGCAACTGCATTGGCAAATTCAGGCTTCAACAGGTCTGCCCAGTCTTGTGGCGCATCTTTGATGATGTCTTTGTTTACTTCAAAAGCCAGTACGCCGTAATAGTCGCCATACCAGTAGCCTTCTGCGTCCTTGGCGTCACCAGGGATCGAATCCCATGTGGACACTTTATAAGGTTGCAACAAACCGTCCGCTTTAGCGGTGGTGCCGAAGGTGAAGCCGACGTCGATCACGTCAGGAGCCTGCGGGCCTTTGTTGTCTTTATTGGCTTTGATAGCTTCAATTTCATCGCCCGAGCCCGCATCAGGGTTCAGTTCGTTGACTTTAATGCCGTATTTATCTTTGAAACTCTGAATGATTTCGCCATAGCCGCACCAGTCGTGGGGCAGAGCGATTGTGGTGAGCTCACCTTCGGCTTTAGCCGCTGCGATCAGCTCTTCAGATGGTGCGGCGGCCGCAACGGACACACCTGCAACCGCAATTGCAGTCGATAATGACAATAAACGCGCTGCATGAGACAACATAATTAAACTCCCTGTTCAGGCTTGAGTTTTATGGCGCTGGTATGATTCCAATGCTCATATTTAACCCGATAATCACACTGCATGACACCTGCATGACATTTTTCATAAATGCATTGCGGTTGCATGAAGGACACCGGATAAACCCAAGGCTGCCGGAAAGTGAACCATGTTTTTAAGCGCTTAGCAATCAGGCTTTAGTCGTCAAAACGGCCGGTGAGACACCGGCCGTATTGATTTTATGACGTTTTTTTAATGGCCGCCGCCGCCACCGGCTGCTTTATCTGGTTTTCTGGAGAATAAACAAAGCACAGCCAGAGCGCTGAACAGCACCGTTAAGATGTGGAAAACATCAATGAAAGACAAAAGTGTTGCCTGTTGATGCACCATGCCGCTGAGTTTGGAGAGCGCAATGACAGGGCCATCGAGACCTGCGGCATTAAATTTGGCGGTCAAACTGGCAAGCATATCTTCCGCTTCGCGGTTGCCCCAGCGAATATGTTCGCTCAGGCGTTGATAATGCATGGCATTCCGATCGGTGAGAATCGTATTGATAACGGCCAAGCCAACAGCACCGCCCAAATTTCGCGTCAGGTTAAACAAACCAGCCGCATTTTTGAGGCGTGAAGGCGGCAGTGTACCCATCGCCAGATTGTTGATCGGCACCATACAAATCATCAAAGAGCAGCCGCGCAGGATTTGCGGCAGCAATAATTCGTAGAAATCCCAGTCGGCTGTTAGGCCGGTGACCAGCCAGGTGCCAGCGCCAAAACCGATAAAACCGACCATCATCATATGACGCGGATCCATTTTATTGGACAAAATACCGGCAATCGGGGCTGTCATAAACATGGCAAGACCTGAAACAAACAGTGCCTCACCGATCATCAGAGAATCATAGCCGCGAACCCGTCCGAGATAGAGCGGATAGAGATAGGTCAGGCCATAAAGCCCGACCCCCATGACAAAGGAAAACAGAGAGCCGAAAGCAAAATTGACATTCTTAAAGGCGCGCAGATCAACAATGGGTTCTTGTGCGGTAAATGCACGATAGAAGAAGATCACAGCGCCGACAGTTAGCACGATGGACATGATAAAAATGGCCTGATCATCCAGCCAGTCGTTGCGCGGGCCTTCTTTCAGCACATATTCAAGCGAACCCAGAAAAGCTGCCATACCGGCCAAGCCCCACCAGTCAAATTTTGACAAAAGGGATTTGTCGCCTTTATCGAAGTCAATCAGCTTCCATGCGGCGACGGCCACGATAATGCCTGGAATCACATTGACCAGAAACAGCCAGTGCCATGAAAATGTGTGGCTGAGATAGCCGCCGATCGTTGGCCCGACTGTTGGCGCCATCGTGGCGACAAGGCCGATCATCGGGGAGACGATAGAGCGTTTTGATGGCGGAAAAATAGTAAAAGCTGCCGCAAAAACACTTGGAATCATGCCGCCGCCGATAAAACCTTGCAGCGCACGATAGACAATCATCTGCTCAATATTGGTGGCGGTCGCACATAGAATACTGGCAAGCGTAAAGCCCGCTGCAGACAATGTGAAAAGCACGCGGGTAGACATCAGGCGGCCTAAAAAGCCCGATAGCGGAATCATGATAACTTCCGCGATCAGATAGGAGGTCTGCACCCATGAAATTTCGTCAGAACTGGCGCCAAGGCCGGCCTGAATTTCGGCCAGAGAGGCCGAGACAATCTGAATGTCGAGGATAGCCATAAACATCCCGAAAACCATCGCCATAAAGGCGATAGCTTTTTTAGGATCTATACGATCATCGGCAACAGGCAATGATCCGGCTGTGATATCAGCGGCCATAATGACGCGCTCCGTTCAGGCTTTTAAGGTCAAATCACGCTTATTGAGCAGGCGAAGTGCGGGTGTCGATATCGACAACAACACTTAAACCGGCACGCAATTTGCCTGATGCAATGGCTTCCGCCGGAATGGTGATGCGAACCGGTACACGCTGGACAATCTTGGTAAAATTGCCGGTCGCATTTTCCGGTGGCAGAAGTGAAAACACTGCGCCCGATGCCGGTGCGATAGAGGTAACTGTGCCCTCAAAAGTCTGATCTTGCAGTGCATCAATGGTGATATGGGCCTTTTCGCCACCATGGATTTTGGCAAGCTGTGTTTCTTTGAAATTGGCTTCAATATAAAGCTCTTTGACCGGCACAAGTGCGGCAATGCGCTGACCTGCATTGACCAGATCACCGGTTTTGCCGGAAAGATTGCCAATCACACCGTCAAATGGTGCTTTGAGCGTGGTGAAGGAAAGGTCACGTTCGGCTTTGTCGCGGGCAAGTTCCAGCGAGCGTGTTGTGCTTTCAGCTTCTTTATATTGGGCTTCCAAAACACCGATATTGGCTGTTGCGGCGGCAATTGTTGCCTCTGCACTGGCAACATTAGCCTGTGCCTGATCCAATGCGGAAGTGGCATTATCGAGATCAGAATTTGAGGCAATGCGGGTTTTGTGCAATTGGCGTGTGCGTTCCATCGTGGATTTTGCGTTGGTGAGCACAGCTTCAGCGGAAAGTTTTCCGGCTTCTGCCTGCTTCAAACTCGCTTTAGCAGCCAGTGTCTGGGCATCAATGCGCAGCAATGTTTGTTTTTGCGTTTCAAGCTTGGCGTTTGTTTCATCAAGGGCGATGCGATAATCGCCATCTTCAAGAATGAAAATCGGATCACCTGCTTTAACCGACTGGTTGGCATGCACGGGAATTTCTTCAATATAACCGCTGACTTTTGGGGACAGAGCCGAAATATCGCCCTGAATATAAGCATCATCGGTGGAAACCATGAAACGACCGACTGTCCACCAATTATAGCCATACCATGCACCGGCACCTAATGCTGCAATGATCAGAACAGGCAGCACAATACGTTTGCCGGCGCCTTTTTTCTTCTCAGGGGCTGATGGTGTTGCTCTTGGGGGAGGCGTTTCGTTTTTCACATGATCCTGACGCTTTGTCTGCTCTGCGGTTGCGCCCGGAAAGGGACGGATTTCGGCTTCTTCTGCAGAAGCCTGAACTGGCAGGGAGCTGGATGCATGCGCTGGTGATTGAGCCGTCATTGGGGGAGCTCTCTTCAAGAGGTACATAAAAAATGAGTTGTGGTATATGGGAGATATACCGATTGAACCGACGGGTTCGATGTTGACATAAGGCATCGGAGCCATCATATCAAGAGAAATCGAACCGGCGGGTTCTGAAAACTTGTGCAGGGATGACCGGCAGGTTTATAGAGCTTGAACCCTTACAGAAAGAACGCCATGAGTCTTGAACCCAAAAACCTTGCTGAAACTGATGATAAGAACAAAGAGAATCTGTCATCAGGCAATCGTCATGGTGCGGGACAGGATCCGGTAAAGCGTGCGCAGATTTTGGCCGGTGCACAGGAAGTGTTTTTTACCAAGAGCTTTGAAGCTGCCAGTATGAGCGATATTGCGCGTCAGGCTGGCGTGTCCAAAGGCACGCTCTATGTGTATTTCGCCGATAAAGACGCTTTGTTTGAAGAAATTTGCTATGAATATCGGCGTGAAATGTTTTCAGAACTCGCTGCAATTTTGGATAGCGGCCTCTATAATAAAGAACAGCTGATTGAATTTGGTATGCAGATTTCGCAGCG
>JAEWHQ010000099.1 GCA_023387715.1 Pseudomonadota bacterium
ATATTGCGCACATCGAGCACACGCGAAAGCAAAGTTCCGGCAAGGAGTGCCAGCACAATATAGCCAAGGCTGAACAAATAAGGTTGCAGCGAAACCATTTTACGCACGGCTGCCGCAACAGGGCGCGCAGGCGCTGCGGCTTGCGGATAACCGGCAATCACATGCACACTCAGATTGCCCGCCTTGCGGATCAGATCATGCGAAACAGAACCTTCAATCATTTCGCGCAAGCGTGATTTACTGGATTTACCAATCACGATATGGCTGAAATTATGTGCCAAGGCATAATTGATAATATCCTGCGCCACATCATGACCGGTTAATGTAATAATTTCACCGCCAAGCTGCCCAGCCAATCGTAATGTAGTGGCTATACGATCTTTTTCTTCTTCTGAAAGCGCCGCCGCATGGGATGTTTCAACATAAAGCGCGGTCCAGGGTGTGCGTAACCGATCCGCCTGTCTGCGCGCATAACGAATTAAAGCCGCACCATGCGGCTGTCCGTCGATACAAACCAACACCCGCTCACCTGCCGACCATGGCCCTGAAATAGCATTGGCCTGCATATGTTTAAGCAGCTGATCGTCGACACGTTGCGCTGTGCGCCGAAGGGCAAGCTCACGCAGAGCGGTGAGATTACCGGCAGAGAAATAATTCTGTGTTGCACGCTTTGCCGTCTTCGGCAGATAAACCTTGCCCTCCTTCAGGCGCTTGATCAAATCCTCCGGCGTTATATCAACAATTTCAATATCATCGGCACGATCAATAATACTATCCGGCACCGTTTCGCGCACACGGATACGGGTAATCTGCGCCACAACATCATTGAGACTTTCAACATGCTGAATATTCAGCGTGGTATAAACATCAATCCCGTTCGCAAGCAGCTCTTCAACATCAAGATAGCGCTTAGGATGTCGACTGCCTGTCGCATTGGTGTGGGCAAGCTCATCGACTAGCACAAGTTTTGGACGACGTGCCAATACTGCATCCAGATCCATCTCTTCCAGAACATGACCTTTATAATCCACATGCGCACGCGGAATAATTTCATAACCTTCGGTGAGTGCCGCGGTTTCCTGTCGGCCATGTGTTTCCACAATGCCAATCACCACATCCACGCCATCGGCCAAAAGATTGCGACCGGACATCAGCATTTCATAAGTTTTACCAACGCCCGGAGCCGCCCCGAGAAAAATCTTGAGGCGGCCACGGGTTTCTTGTTCAGCCTGGGCAAGCAGTGCATCCGGTGACGGGCGATTGTCTGCTATTCGTGCTGTATCTTCATTCATGCAGCGGTAATCCTGCTGATTTGTGCATCACTTAACCTGATCCAGTGCGAGATTAAGCGCAAGTACATTCACCACCGGCTCACCCAGTACACCAAGCAATCGCTCTTGTGTCTGCGCTTGCACCAATGCGCTCAGTTTTGCTTCATCAAGCCCGCGTGCTTTGGCAATACGGGGTATCTGAAACAAGGCGGCAGCAGGTGTCAGATGCGGGTCAAGTCCGCTACCTGATGCTGTCACCAGATCCACCGGAACCGGCTGGTTAGGATTTTCCGCCTTCAGCTTGGCTACATCCGCTTTCACACGCTCCAACAAAGCAGCACTTGTTGGAGCGAGATTAGAGCCACCCGATGATGTTGCATCATAGCCCTCGCCCGCGGCACTCGGACGGCCATGAAAATACCGCTCGGAAGTAAATTGCTGACCGATGAGCGCTGAGCCGACAAGCTGATTATCTTTGACAACCAAACTACCATTTGCCTGCACTGGAAATAATGCCTGCGCAACGCCCGTCATCCCCAGCGGATAAAGAATACCAGTGATAACCGTCAGGCCAATTATCATCACCAAGGCAGGACGTAATTGTTTCAACATGAATTTATTCCTTACACCAAAGCCAAAGCCGTAATGGCCATATCAATCAGCTTGATCGCGACAAAAGGCACGATAATCCCGCCAAGGCCATAGATCATCAGGTTACGGCTCAACAACGCACCAGCACCAACCGCCTGATATTTGACACCGCGCAGCGACAACGGAATGAGCGCCACAATAATCAATGCATTGAAGATAATGGCCGAGAGAATGGCGCTCTGCGGACTATGCAGCCCCATAATATTCAACACGCTCAATTGCGGATAAAAAGCCAAAAACATTGCGGGAATGATCGCGAAATATTTGGCAATATCATTAGCAATCGAGAAAGTGGTCAGCGCACCGCGCGTCATCAGCAATTGCTTACCGATCTCTACAATCTCGATCAGTTTGGTCGGATCACTATCAAGATCAACCATATTGCCTGCTTCGCGCGCCGCCACCGTGCCGGTATTCATCGCCACGCCCACATCGGCCTGCGCCAATGCGGGTGCGTCATTGGTGCCGTCGCCACACATGGCAACAAGTTTGCCTTTTGCCTGCTCTTCACGGATCAGCGACAGCTTGTTTTCAGGTGTTGCCTGCGCCAGAAAATCATCCACACCCGCTTCTGCAGCAATCGCCGCAGCTGTCATCGGATTATCACCGGTAATCATCACCGTCCGGATACCCATGCGGCGTAATTCTGCAAATCGCTCGCGAATGCCGCCTTTGACAATATCTTTCAGCGCCACCACACCCATTAATTGCCCGTCTTTGACAACCGCCAGCGGTGTGCCGCCCGCTTTGGCAATCTGCGCAGCAATCGCCTGAACTTCTTGTACCTGTGCTGTTATTGAAGCTTTTATCCCTTCTGCCTCGACATATTTCAGCACAGCATCCACGGCACCTTTACGGATAATACTCCCTTCAATATCCACGCCGCTCATCCGGCTTTGCGCAGTAAAAGGCACAAAACTTGCATGAAGACTGGCCATATCGCGAGCGCGGATGCCATATTTCTCTTTCGCCAACACAACGATGGAGCGGCCTTCCGGCGTTTCATCAGCCAATGAAGAAAGTTGTGCCGCATCGGCTAATTGCTGTTCACTGACACCCGAAACCGGACAAAATTCAGTAGCCTGACGATTGCCAAGCGTGATCGTTCCGGTTTTATCAAGAAGCAATGTATCCACATCGCCGGCAGCCTCCACCGCACGCCCCGACATAGCCAGCACATTAAACCGCACCAGACGATCCATACCAGCAATGCCAATGGCTGAAAGCAAAGCGCCAATGGTGGTTGGAATGAGTGTCACAAACAGTGCAACCAGCACAATTACCGGCACCGAACCGCCAGCATAACTAGCAAAACTTGGAATTGTCACTACTGCCAGCACAAAAATAAGCGTCATACCGGCAAGCAGAATATTGAGCGCAATCTCATTTGGTGTCTTCTGGCGCTCTGCACCTTCCACCAGCGAGATCATACGGTCAATGAAAGTGGAACCGGCAGCCGCCGTAATACGCACACGTATCCAATCGGAAAGCACCTGCGTGCCGCCGGTTACCGCCGAGCGATCACCGCCTGATTCACGTATAACCGGTGCGGATTCACCTGTGATTGCGGCTTCATTGACCGAAGCAACACCTTCAATCACCTCACCATCGGAAGGAATAATATCTCCGGCTTCCACCAGTACAATATCATCCACTTTAAGGCTGTTGCCAGCAACCACCTTATAATCGGTTTTGCTGTCACCATTCAGCAGTTTAGCTTCTGTTTCGGTGCGGGTGCGACGCAGAGATTCGGCCTGCGCTTTACCGCGCCCTTCGGCTACAGCTTCCGCAAAATTGGCAAACAAAATCGTAAACCACAGCCACAATATGATCTGGAAAGAAAAGCCTAAGTCATCACCGCCACTGACCAAATCGCGCACAAAGAGCACACTGGTCAGCAATGTCACGACAGCCACTACAAACATCACCGGATTTTTGGCAAGGCTGCGCGGGTCAAGTTTTCGAAAAGCACCACCAATGGCGGGCAGAAGAATTTTAGCATCCAAAATGCTTGAAGATTTTGACTGGCTCATGAGAGCCCTCCGTCTGATTTCGTGCAAAGCCTTGAAGGCTGCATAAAAATTTCATCATCAGTGCTGACATTTTTAAAGACCAACGTGGTCACTTCAAAAACTCCGCCACATAGACAACCAGCAAAACAATCAGCAAAAACAACAACATCAGGCTCATTGGCTTGGGGTAGCCACCAGGTTTGCCAAACCATTTTGAGCGCTTTTGCCTCAATTTTGCATGGCTGACCGGCTCGGTAGAATTTGGTTTTCTATTCATCATCCACCTTTAAAAAAACTTGCCGGACAGAAGCGAGAAATGCTCAACAACAGGTCCAAGCGCCAATGCCGGAAAGAAGGTCAGGCCACCGACAATCATCGTCACACCAAACACAAGGCCGACAAATAAAGCGCCAGTGGTCGGCAATGTACCGGCAGAAACAGGAACCGTTTTTTTAGCCGCCAATGAACCTGCAATAGCCAGCACCGGCACGATGAGCAGAAAGCGTCCCATCAGCATGGCAAAACCAATGGTTAGATTATAAAAAGGCGTGTTGGCGTTGAGCCCTGCAAAAGCACTGCCATTATTGTTGGCACCTGATGAATAAGCATAAAGCACTTCACTGAACCCATGCGGGCCTGCATCCTGAATGCTGGATAAACCTTGTGGCAAGACCACCGCCAATGCTGCAAATCCAAGGATCGCGAGCGAAGGGCCAAGGGCTGCCAAAAGGCTCATTTTAACCTCTTTAGCTTCGATTTTTTTACCCAGATATTCCGGTGTGCGCCCCACCATCAAGCCAGCAATAAAAATTGCCAGAATGAAAAATAACAGCATGCCGTAAATGCCCGCACCAATACCGCCAAGGTTCGGAATTTGCATGTTGAACATCGGCACCAAGCCACCAAGCGGCATCAGGCTGTCATGCATATTATTAACGGCACCGGTGGAAGCCGCCGTTGTGACTTCAGAAAACAATGAAGATAAGGCAATACCAAAGCGTGCTTCTTTGCCTTCCATATTGCCGCCCACAACACCAAGCGCCTGCATCAGCGGGTTACCTGTGCTTTCAGCCCAGTAAAGAACAGACGTTCCCAACACGACCAACACAGCAAAAACCGCAAACAACATCCAGCCCTGACGTTGATTGCCAACCATCCGGCCAAACACATTGGTCATCGCTGTCGAGATCACAAAGATCGACAAAAGATGAATAAGGTTTGTAAGCGCCGTCGGATTTTCAAACGGATGCGATGAGTTCGCATTAAAGAAACCGCCGCCATTAGTGCCCAGATGTTTGATAATCATCTGTGAAGCGACGGGTCCTTGGGCGATGATCTGCTGAGCGCCTTCAAGCGTAGTGACAGCCGTATAATCATTGAGATTTTGCGGTACACCCTGCCATACCAGCACCAGCGTGCCGACAATGCAAATCGGCAGCAATACATAAAGTGTGGCGCGGGTCAGATCGACCCAGAAATTACCAATCGTCGGGCTGGATGAACGGGCAAAACCACGCGTAATCGCCATAGCACCGGCAATACCGGTTGCCGCGGAAACAAAGTTCTGCACCGTAATACCAGCCATTTGGGTCAGATAGCTCATGGTGCTCTCACCGCCATAGCCCTGCCAATTGGTATTGGTCATAAAACTCACAGCAGTATTGAAGGAAGAGGTCGGTTCAACTGCCGGCATATTGGCCGGATTAAAAGGCAACATGCCTTGCAAGCGTTGCAGGGCATAAAGAAAAACAAACCCGGCAATACTGAACATCAGGAGCGAAGCCGCATAGGCTGTCCAGTGCTGTTCTTCCCTTTCATGCGTACCGGCAAGCTTATAAAGGCTTCGTTCAATGGGCGCTAAAAGAGAAGATAAAAAAGTCCGCTCGCCGGTAAAAACACGGGTGAGATACCCGCCAACCGGCTTGACCAGCAAAATTGTGATCCCGAACAGGATCGCAATTTGCAATAATCCGTTGAATGTCATTGGAAGTACTTTCTGCTTTTAGAAACAGATTCAAAAGCGCTCAGGCTTGGCTAATGCATAAAGCAAATAAAGCGTGAGCAATGCGGCCACCGAGCCGCCAAGAACATAATCAAACCACATGATGCGCTCTCAAAGATGATCGCAAACGAGAGCATAAAAATAGCTGAGGCCGATAAATCCGGCGCCTGCGGCTATCATAAGGATATCCATCATTCCAAACTCCTGACATTCAGCCGAAGACATGCAACGGCTGTTGTTAATGGCGTCTTTTTATAAAAACGCCCGCGAAGAGCAGGAATTATGCGGCCAAACCGCATAGTGGTTCGAGAGAGGGAAAGCCGTCCGGATATAAAAATCTCATATATAAAACATGCTGCTTATGCATTTTCCGCCTTCACGAAATGATAAACCGCACACGTTCAGGTTCATGTCAGCAAAGCCATTTAGTCCGCCAAATGAAGCATTCGCATTTCAAGGACTACGAAATATGGGACTGAAAATTTTAGGCAATTTACGCCGCCCGCAAATTGATAGCGTAAGTTTAAGCATTATCGTTGCCGGTTATCTGACCGCAGTCAACAATGCCACATTCTGGCAGCGCTCGCAGGAACTGTTGCCAACAAGTACCCTCATCGCGCTGGTCGGCGGAATATTTTGTCTGTTGAGCGCTCTTTGCATAAGTCTTTCCGTTAAATATGCTACCAAGC
>JAEWHQ010000117.1 GCA_023387715.1 Pseudomonadota bacterium
GGAAGGTGCCGAAGAAGCACGCGCCACAGCTTCCGGCATGGCCGCAGTTGCTGCCGCCATTTTGTGTCAGGTGAAGGCCGGTGACCACGTCATTTCGGCGCGCGCTGTTTTCGGCTCCTGCAATTATATCGTTGAAACATTGCTGCCACGTTATGGCGTGGAAATTTCCATTATTGACGGTTCAAAGCTTGAAAACTGGCAGGCAGCAACGCGCCCGAACACCAAAGTGATGTTTTTGGAAAGCCCTTCCAACCCGACATTGGAAGTGATCGACATTGAAAAAGTGGCCGAGATCGCCAATTCAGTTGGTGCAAAACTGATCGTCGATAATGTGTTTGCAACCCCGCTTTTCCAAAAGCCTTTGCAGCTTGGTGCGCATATTGTTGTCTATTCCGCCACCAAACATATTGATGGTCAGGGACGCTGTCTGGGCGGTCTTGTTTTGTCGGATCGTGAATGGATTGAAAACGAGTTTCAGGAATATTTCCGCCATACCGGCCCGGGTCTCAGCCCGTTCAACTCATGGATCATGCTGAAAAGCCTTGAAACCATGCCGGTGCGCATCAAGCAGCAGGCACAATCGGCACGCGCTCTGGCCGATTTCCTGGCTGAGCAAAGTGCGGTGAGCAAAGTGATCTATCCGGGACGTCCCGATCACCCGCAGGCCGATATTATTGCACGCCAGATGAGCGGCGGCTCCACCATGATTGCATTGGAATTGAAGGGCGGCAGAAAGGCTGCTTTTGAATTTGAAAATGCGCTGGAAGTCATCCGTATTTCCAACAATCTGGGTGATGCCAAAAGCCTGATTACCCATCCGGCAACCACAACGCATAAGAACCTCACCGATGAAGCGCGCCTTGAGCAAAACATCAGTGAAGGCTTGCTGCGTCTCTCCGTCGGCCTCGAAGATACCGACGATCTGCTTGAAGATGTCGCTGAGGCATTAAAAGCCATTAAATAAGCTGCTTTCAGCATAAATTTATGCCATGACTATGCAACCGGCACATTGATATGAACCACCAACTGTGCCGGTCAATTGTCAAAGTCATAAGAGTTGAAGCAATGTACCGCGCCACCACCCATGATATTGAAATAACGGTCGAACCTTTTTATCTGGAGGAGCAATCCGAACCGGAGGAAAACCGCTATTTTTGGGGCTATCGGGTGACCATTGCCAATCTCTCAAAGACCAGTGTTTGCCTGCGCTCCCGCTATTGGAAAATCACCGATGGTGCGGGAAAAACAGAAGAAGTACATGGCCCGGGCGTGGTGGGTGAACAGCCGGTGATTGAACCGGGTGACAGCTACCAATATTCATCCGGCTGTCCTCTGAAAACCGACTCCGGCATGATGGTCGGCAGCTATCAGATGCAAAGCGCCGATGGCGCTGCTTTTGAGGTTCATGTTCCGGCTTTTTCGCTGGATATGCCAGACAGCCGCCGGACACTCAACTAATCCCAATAAAAAAGCGGGCTTTCATCTGAAAACCCGCTTTTTTTAATTGATCAATGCCAAATCTTATTTGGCAAAATCTGCCGAATCAAACACATAATTGGTCGAGCAGAATTCGCAATTGACCACGATCTGACCGTCTTCAGTGCTTTCCAGAATTTCCTCCGCGGAAAAACCGGACAATACACCTTCGATCTTTTCGCGCGAGCAAGAGCATTTTGCCACCACCGGTGCCGGTTCATAAACGCGCACACCGCGTTCATGGAACAAGCGATAGAGCAAGCGCTCAACGGCCACCTGCGGGTCAGTCAACTCGGAGCTTTCGATTGTGCCAACAAGCGCACGCGCTTCCTGCCATTCATCTTCCGCATCCACTTGGCCTGCAATCTCACCTTCAGGTGCATCGCCACCTGGCAAATCGCGATGTTTGGCGTGAATTTCTGACTGCGGCAGAAACTGGATCATCAAACCGCCAGCACGCCATTGCTTTTGCAATTCGCCATCGCTGTTACGCTCCATCAACTGCGCCACACTGATGCGCACATCGGTCGGGATCTGTTCCGACTGCATGAAGTAATTGCGGGCAATTTCTTCCAGTGATGAGCCGTCAAGTGCCACCAGCCCCTGATAGCGCTGCATATGGGCGCCCTGATCAATGGTCAGTCCCAATGTGCCGCGGCCAAGCAGATCTTCCGGCTGGGTTTTACCCTCAGCAATCGCTGCATTCAGACGCTCTTCATCAAATCGTGCATAGGCGCGCACGGCATCCGGTGTCTGGAAATCCACCACCAGCATATCAACAGGCCCATCAGACTGCGTTTGCAGAATGAATTTGCCCTGAAATTTAAGCGTTGTGCCAAGCAGAACCGTTAAAATAACGGTTTCTGCCAAAAGACGTGCAACCGCTTCCGGATAGTCGTGGCGCGACAGGATCTGGTCGAGAGCGCCACCCATCTGAATGGCGCGGCCGCGGATATCCAGCCCTTCCACCTGAAAAGGCACCACGGCATCGTCACCGGCATAGGTCATATCCGGTTCAAATGTTACATTAGCCATGTTTCTTTTACTCTCCCTTCAGGCACCAAGCCAAAATGGCCTTTTGTGCGTGAAGTCGATTTTCCGCTTCGTCAAAAACAACAGATTGCGGCCCGTCGATCACTTCATCGGTGACTTCTTCACCGCGATGCGCCGGCAGGCAGTGCATAAACAATGCCTTTGGGTCGGCCTTTTCCATCAGATAGGAATTCACCTGATATGGCATAAAGACATTATTGCCACGCGCATTGTCTTCCTGCCCCATGGAAACCCATGTGTCGGTGACGATGCAATCTGCGCCTGCTGCTGCTTTGTAAGCGTCGGTTGTAGACATGATCTTCGCACCATTTTGCGAAGCCCAGTCCAGATATTGTTGCTTTGGTTCGCTGCCTTCAGGAGTGGCGATGTTTACGTTAAAGTTAAAACGTGCCGCCCCTTCCACGAGTGAATGAAGGACGTTGTTGCCATCGCCCATCCATGCAAAGGTTTTGCCTTCAATCGAGCCGCGATGTTCCTCATAAGTTAGGATGTCGGCCATGATCTGACAAGGGTGTGTATCATCTGTCAGCGCATTGATGACCGGAACAGTGGCATATTCAGCCAGTTCCAGCATACGGTCATGCGAGGTGGTGCGGATCATGATCGCATCAACAAAACGCGAAAGGACCTTGGCCGTATCAGCAATCGTCTCGCTGCGGCCAAGCTGCATTTCCGAACCGGTAAGCATCAAGGTTTCACCGCCTAGCTGACGCATACCCACATCAAAAGACACACGCGTTCTCGTCGATGGTTTTTCAAAAATCATCGCCAGCACTTTGCCGGACAAGCTCTTATTGATTTCGCCAGCCTTGGTGCGGGCTTTCAACTGCTTCGCATCATCCATGATCATACGCAATTCGGCAGAGCTGATATCTGCCAAATCTGTAAAATGTTTTACGCCGTTTTTGCTGATCATGATTTTATGCCGTCTTTACTGGGTTTGCGACAGATAATCTTTCCACTGCCGTTTCTAAACGCTTCAATGCTTCACGTGCTTCTTCTTCTGTTGTCACC
>JAEWHQ010000237.1 GCA_023387715.1 Pseudomonadota bacterium
GGTGTCATGCGCTGGTGGCTGCGAGAGCGCTATTACTGGTCTTCGGTTGTTTTGCTGGCGATCTTTTTTCAGCTTGGAATGCTTGGCGGCAAGTTTGAAACATGGCGTTATTCTACGGCTATGGTCGGCTCCGATGTTACAACACGGCTTACTGGGCGCGTTGTCGGTTTGGAGGCGCAATATAGCGGCGGCTGGCGGTTGACGATTGATGTATTATCAACGCAGCGCCCCGTTTTACGTTATGCGCCTGAGCGGTTGCGTATGACAGCGCGTGATATTCCGGCGCAAACCGAAATAGGTTCAACGCTCACCGGTCTGGTGCGGTTGCGTCCCCATTCAGGGCCGGTCAGACCTGGTAATTATGATTTTGCTTTTAATGGCTTTTTTAAAGGCAATGGCGGCAATGGTTTCTATCTCGGCATCCCATCCTTGGCGCAAAGCACCAGCATTGATGGTGTGGAGGCAGGTTTTTCTTATGCGATTGCTACACTCAGGCATATTGTCGGTAGTCGTGTCACCAGTGTGGTGAGCGGGGAGGACGGGGCAATTGCAGCCGCACTCATTTCGGGGCAACGCGATGGTATAAGCGAACACACGAATGAGGCATTGCGCAATTCCGGCCTTGCACATGTGTTGTCGATTTCGGGTCTTCATCTGGCTTTGGCCGCAGGGGTGGTGATTATCGGCTTTCGCATGATCGCCAGCCTGTTTCCTGCCTTTGCGGCACGTCATCCAATAAAAAAATATGCCGCTGCCGCTGCTTTGTTCAGCTCTGCTTTTTATTTGGCGCTTTCAGGAGCCGATGTGGCAGCGCAGCGCAGTTTTGTAATGATTATGGTGATGCTGGTCGCATTACTGTTTGATCGTGCCGCACTTAGTATCCGCAATCTGGCAATTGCTGCGTTGATTGCTTTCATCAGTGCGCCGCATGAAGTGTTGGGGCCAAGCTTTCAAATGTCATTTTCGGCAACCGCCGGATTGATTACAGCTTTTGCATGGTGGAGTGATCGAAAATCGGCACTTTACAATCAGGGTAAACGCCAGAAACGCAAACAACCTTCACGGATTAAAAAATGGCTGGTACCGGTTGTGGCAACGGCTGCCACCTCTATCGTTGCAGGCGTGGCAAGCGGCATATATTCTGCCTATCATTTTAATAATACAGCCCCTTTTGGCTTGCTCGGCAATGTGCTTTCGATGCCAGTTATTTCGATCATCATCATGCCATTTGCAGTTTTAAGCCTGCTATTGATGCCGTTGCAGCTGGATTGGTTACCATTGCAGATCATGGGGCTTGGTGTTTGTGCTATGCGCCAGATTGCCGAATTTGTTTCCTCCATCGCACCCGCGGGTAATCCGGGTATTATTTCATCTGGCGCGATTATAAGCTGGACCATCGCGCTGGTGATTGCAGTAATTTGTACGACACGCCTACGTGCGGTTTCACTTATTTTTGTGCTGGCTGGTTTCATGTTTTATTATAGTGAAACTGACCCCGACATTATGATTGCAGAAGATGCAAAGCTGGTGGCTGTACGTCTTGCCGATGGCTCCTTGGCAGTGAACCGTCCGCGTTCATCAAAATTCACCATTAAAAACTGGGCAAAAGCCTATGATGCCTATGCCGTTGTGCCGCCGGTGATCGCTGGTTCGAAGAAGAACGGTATTTATCGTGACGATGCATTTTATTGTGAGGACAAAATCTGCTCAATCACGCTGAAAGACGGGCGTATGCTCAGTTATACGGATGAACCGGCAGCGGTGGAATTTGCCTGTAATATCGGCGATGTGGTGGTGTTAGCTGTTGCGGGTAAAGAGCTTAAATGTCCGTCTGACGGCAAGCTTATTGTGACACGGCGTGATTTAGCATTGAAGGGCTCTTTGGAAGTGAGGCTGGGTTCACAAAGTGCCAGTTCACACACGATACGAAAACCAATATCTGCCGGACAGTCTGTTACGCCGGTTTTTGAGCCAGCCTATGAACGGGGCTTCGATCTGGATAACGAATTTTTAGAAGATGATGCTGAGATGGTACTGACAGACATAAGCAAAGACATAAAGGCGCTTGAAAATGCACATAGTGCTGCTGATGCCAGTAATGCGCTAATCTCGGCCACCGATACTGGTAATGCGCTAATGTCGGTCACGGTGTCAGCAAATGTGTCAGATGCCTCAAGACCGCTGCATTATAATGACCAGCTGATATATTCAGTCGGTGAACCGCAACGTCCTTGGCATCTTTATCGCCTCTATTCGCGTGCTGCGCGTGGCCTTGCTGATTATGTGGCACCCAAAAAAGCAAAAACTGTGCAAAAAACTTCGCAATAGAGATCTTTTGATAGCTACCAGACAAGCGCGATCATTTATCACATGAATAAAAACGCGCATATTATTGCTGCATGTTTTGAATGAGCGCTTTAAAAGCCCACGCAATTTGTGCCTACTCAGCTACATTCCTGCAAACAAGCAGCTCTTATCGGTATTACAGGAACCAGCCATAGAAAATGATTGGGTTAGCTGGCTCCGATGTTTCTTCATAATTTGTTGGTCGGATTAATAGCGGCGTATTAATCCGACCAGTTTGCCCTGAACCTGTACGCGATCAGGGCCAAAAATTCTGGTTTCATAGGCAGGGTTGGCTGCTTCTAATGCAATGGATGCGCCTTTTCGGCGAAAACGCTTTAGCGTCGCTTCTTCATCATCCACCAGAGCCACCACAATTTCACCCGGATTGGCGGTGTCGCCACGGCGGATCAGCACTGTGTCGCCTTCAAAAATTCCGGCCTCGATCATCGAGTCGCCTTTAACTTCCAGCGCATAATGCTCGCCTGAGCCGATCATATCCATCGGCAGGCTGATTGAGCGGGTCTGGTTTTGAATGGCAGAAATCGGCACGCCGGCTGCAATGCGCCCCATAACAGGCACAGAGATCGTGTCATTATTGTCGGCAGAGATATTAACAGGGGCTGTTTCTGCTTTAGCGGGCGCAGCGGGTTTACCCAAACTTCCTTCAATCACGCTCGGTGAGAACTTTTTTTGGCTATTTAGCCCCGGTGCAATAGAATCCGGCAAACGGATGACTTCCAATGCTCTGGCACGGTTTGGCAGGCGGCGGATAAACCCACGTTCTTCCAATGCGGTGATCAGGCGATGGATACCTGATTTGGAGGCTAAATCTAGCGCGTCCTTCATTTCATCAAACGAGGGCGGAATACCGACTTCCTTCAAACGCTCGTGAATGAAAAGGAGTAATTCATGCTGCTTGCGGGTCAACATACGCTAAAGCCCCCAGAGTTAAGAATCAATTTAAAAAACAAATGCAGAACAAACACTATCTGTTCCAGTCTTGTTCTGCAAGTGTCTCGCTATATTATTTTATTGAAGTAAATATTGTGTGCTTGCGGAACGATAAAATTTGGTTTAGAACAAAATAAGAACTTGA
>JAEWHQ010000247.1 GCA_023387715.1 Pseudomonadota bacterium
GTGGAGTTCATGGATGTCCGTTAAGGACACGAAAAGAGGCTTTTCATTTAAAGAAGCTGATATAGACAGCACCATTCTTTTTAAAAGCATCTGGCGCAATTCATATCTGATTATTGGTGGCGCAGTCTTAATGGGGCTGATAGCTTGGGTTGTCTGCTATTGGATCTATCCGGAAGCTTTGATCGTGGCGAGCCGTAACAGCGGGACATCCCATGCCGTTTTATCGTTTAAGATTATCAGTGCCTGTTGTGTCAGCGGCGTCTTATTAATTTCCAGCATGGTGATTTTGTCTGAGCTGATGAGCGGGCGCGCACTGATTGCACCTTTTGTTGAGCAGAAAAATGTGGTTGAAGATGAACCACATGAGATAATGCCAGATACACCCGTTGTGGCAAAGCGTGATGAAGATAGTTTAATGCGTGAAGAACAATCAGACCTTAAACCAGTCCAGACCATGTCTGATATGCAGCCAGCCTTGGAAAAATTTGAAAATCACTATCTGGTCAATGTTTTTGCCCGTGCATTGCATCATTTGGAAATAAGCCGGATTTTGGCGATCTCTCCTGAAGGCGATAATGGCGCGGTTGTAACGCTTGAACTGGTGCGTGAACTTGCCGATCGTGGCTCCCGCGTAATTCTCGTTGATATGACCGGCACGGGGGCTGTCAGCGCCACCATGCTGGATGGTCATTATGAGGCAGGGATAACCGATCTTCTGGTTGGTCGCGTGCGCTTTGCCGATGCTATCCATGCCGATCATTATTCTGATGCCCATGTGATGCCGCTTGGCTCGACCGATCCGTCGCAGGCCATGAAGAATGAAAAAGATTTAAGCCTGATTATCGGTGCGCTAGAAACGGTTTACGATCTTGTTGTGCTGGAATGCGGGCCGACATGGGCAGAAGATATTACCGCTCTGGTTACCCATAAAACGCAAATCGCGCTCACGGCTTATGATCGTGAACGCGAAGAAATTGCCAAGCATGCACATGATTTAAGCCAGAATGGCTATGGAACATTCATCCATCTGCGCGTGAGCGAGGCGGCTGAGCCATCCACCAGATGATGCCCATTGCCGGAACAATCCAGAGCAATCCGGTGACTGCGAAATAAAGCAAATGAACCCATACGCTGGCATCACCTAAATGAGCCACAGCGATGATCGTTGCCAGCAGCGCATAAATAATGACGAGCGAAACCAGTAAAAAAGTTCCGATCAGTTTTTTCAAACGCACTGGCAATGTTTCTCTCCCAAAATCAATATTGCACTATTATAGCGTGACCAGCTTATAATGATAGTAATATCAAGAGTACAGCGGCAGCTTGGATCAAGTGACGTGCCTATCTGTCGCGCGTTACTCTCTTGTCAGTCTCAATTTGATTTGTCATTGATCCTTACATGTTTACGCGCAATGCAAAAATGCGCTAAAGATCATGTGCGGGAATTTTACCTTAAGTGATGAAAATTGCTTCATAATTAACATTCATACGCTCATCGGCCACTTGCTGTGGGTACAGGGTTTTAAAATGAAAACTGCTTCGATGCCGGACTATTATCATCAGCCTGACGGCGCAGGTTTAACCGAAAAACAGCGCCGTGACCGCAACCTCGTGAAATACTGGCTCTATGCAGTTTTTGTCGTGCTGATTGCCATTGTTATGGTGGGCGGTGCCACCCGTATGACCGGCTCAGGCCTTTCTATCACAGAATGGAAGCCGATCCATGGTGTTATCCCGCCGCTCAATCATGCGGAATGGATTGAAGAGTTTGAAAAATATCGCCAGATCCCGCAATATGAGCAAATTAACAAAGGCATGAGCCTTTACGAATTTCAGTATATTTTCTGGTGGGAATGGGCGCATCGTATGCTGGCGCGTTTTGTCGGCTTTCTGGTTGCCATTCCATTGATCTTTTTCTGGGTCAGCGGTCGCCTGCAAGGTGGCCTTAAATCCAGTATGCTTGGCATTCTGGCACTTGGTGCATTGCAAGGTGCAATTGGCTGGTGGATGGTCGCTTCGGGTTTAAGCGTTTTGACCCATGTCAGCCAATATCGTCTGGCCGTTCATTTAACTATGGCGTGCCTCATTATCACCGCCGTCTTTTATGTGGCGCGGGGGCTGGTTGAATATACGGAAAATAAAGCGCAACGTAATATTCAGCGCTTTGCCGGCTGGTTGGTTTTTGCGGTTTTGGTGCAGATTTATCTCGGCGGTCTGGTTGCAGGCCTTCATGCAGGTCTCACCTTTAATACGTGGCCGCTGATGGATGGTGCAATCATCCCGTCTGATCTTTTCAGCCAGTCACCATTATGGCGCAATATTTTTGAAAATCCGAAAACCGTTCAGTTCATTCATCGTATGGTGGCTTATACGGTGCTGCTTTTGGCTGTTTTACATGCAGTGCAGGTTGCCCGCCATGCAAGCGGCACAACGCATGCCAGGCGCGCTATGGTGCTGACAGCACTGGTTCTCGTGCAGGCAGCCATCGGGATTGCAACATTGCTGACCATGGTGCCACTGCACTGGGGGCTGTTGCATCAAGGCTTTGCGTTGGTTGTGCTGGCCTTTGCGGTTGCGCATTGGCGCGCAAGCAAAGGCGCTTATTGATTTTTTAAAAACAATGGTTGCGGCTGTCTAAAATGGTATTCGCAACCATAAGCTCTTCAGCTTCATCGGCATCATTGCCATCTTCGGCGTGCCAGCTGGCTGATAAGGCACCGTAAATCACCGCATAATCCAAAATATGACGCGGTGATTGATTGAGTGCTTTGGCAAAGCTTTCTGCCATATTTCCAATGCGTTTCGGATCCGCTGTTAAATCAGTCTGATTAAGCGGATTATAAAACATATTGGCTGTATCAAACCCCATATCGCCATAAAGACCTTTAGGATCAATCACCAGCCAGCCACGCTTGCTCAGCATGATGTTTTCATGATGAATATCACCATGCAATACACGTAAATTCTGCTGTTTGCCAAGCAGGCTCTCAACCATCGTTGCAGCCTTGATATAAAAACTGTCAGGCTTGCTTAAATAGTCGCTACGAGCTTTCTCAAAGAGACTTTGAAACCGATCACGCAATGGCTGTAATTGCGATGGGGCTGGTTTGTTAGAGTGTGCCAGCAGCTCTTTGATGACTTCAGCAGCGATAGCTGTGGCGTCACTATCAGACTGCTCAGTAATGACCTGTTTTAAGGTTTTGTCGCTCGCATATTCCAAAAGCATTTGTCTGCCCTGAAAATCGAGCAGACGCACACAAGCCCCGCCATTATGCCAGCGCAGATAGTGGGCGCCGCGGAGCTCGTCTTCATTATCGTCAAAGATTTTGATCTCTTTGACGATGGCAATCTCATCATTCAGGAGCCGGACTTGCCAAATGAAACTACTAAAAGTTTCAACCAGAAGTGCGTGCTCCTGAATAGTCCAGTCTTGCGGGAAGGCTGGGGTAATCATCATTTAGCTCAGCATCAGATCCATATTCTGGACAGCTGCTCCGGATGCGCCTTTGCCAAGATTATCAAGCACAGCAACGAGGTTGACTTCACCGTCGCCTTCGGTGCCGAAGACATAAAGCTTCATGCCGTCAGTGCCGGCAAGTTCTTCTGCATCAATGCGTCCGGCATGGGCGCTTTCTTCGAGCGGGACAACGCGAACGATATCCTGACCTACATAGTGAGCGGTGAGGGCTTCATGAATGCTTTTCAGTGAAGCTTTACCCTGCATCTGGTCAAGGAAAAGCGGAATCTGAACAATCATGCCTTGTGCAAAGCGGCCAACGCTCGGGCTGAAGATAGGGCGCTTTTCCAAGCGGCCATGCATCTGCAATTCAGGTACATGCTTGTGGCGCAGCGTCGTGCCATAAAGGAAATTATTAGCGCTGATATGTTCCGGATTATTCGGGTCTTCCATCTGGGCAATCATCTGCTTGCCGCCACCGGTATAGCCGGAAACAGCATTGACGCTGATGGCATGATCGGAGCCAAGAAGGCCAGCATCACGCAAAGGACGCACGAGGGCAATCGCGCCGGTCGGATAGCAACCAGGATTTGCTACAAGGCGCGCAGACTTGATGCGCTCACGCTGTGCTTTTTCCAGCTCGGCAAAACCATAAGCCCAGTCGGCATGGATACGGTGCGCGGTCGATGTATCAATAATGCGTGTATCATTATGGCCATGCAAAAGGCTGACTGCCTCTCTTGAGGCATCATCAGGCAGGCAAAGAATGGCAATGTCGGCAGCGCGCAGATAATCAGCGCGCATATCCTTGTTGCGGCGTTCTTCTTCGGGAATCGAAATAACTTCAAGATCGGTGCGGCCAGCCAGTCGGGTGCGGATCTGCAAGCCGGTTGTGCCATGTTCGCCATCAATGAAGATTTTCGGTTTCATTCTTCTTTGCCTTATCTTTATAAATTTCAATTAGTTACGATTGTTTTCTTATAATTTAATTTAGAAAAACAAACGCGATTATAAGGAGCAGCTTTGAGTCTGCAATTTCAGTCATACAATATAATCATAGCACAATCATCGCGATTATATTCAATTTGTATGATTTCATTGGAGTGTCGTAAATAGTCGTTTTTGTATCTCTTTACCTTACGGCAAAACATACAAAAAAAGCGGATCCGAAGACCCGCTTTCTTGTCGAAGTCGAAAAGCGTATTAGCGCTTCGAGAACTGGAAAGAACGACGGGCTTTCGCGCGACCGTACTTTTTACGTTCAACAACGCGGCTATCACGTGTAAGGAAGCCACCTTTTTTCAGCACTGCACGCAGACCTGGTTCGTAGTGGGTCAGAGCCTTGGAGATGCCGTGACGAACAGCACCGGCCTGACCGGACAACCCACCACCAGCAACGGTAGCGATAATGTCGAACTGGCCATTGCGGTTTGAAGCAACGATTGGCTGCTGCAGGATCATCTGAAGCACTGGACGTGCGAAGTAAGCGGTAAAGTCTTTACCGTTTACAGTGATCTTGCCGCTGCCTGGCTTTACCCAAACGCGAGCTACAGCATCTTTACGCTTGCCGGTTGCATATGCACGGCCAAGTTTATCGAGCTTCTGTACATGAACCGGAGCTGCGGCTTCAGTTGCAACAACTGTGCCCAGATCTTCGAGCGAGTTTAGCTCAGCCATGATTATGCAATCCCTTTGTTCTTACGGTTCAGCGCGCCTACGTCGAGGACTTCAGGCTGCTGAGCTTCGTGCGGGTGGCTGGTGCCTGCATAAACACGCAGGTTCTTCATCTGACGACGACCGAGCGGGCCACGTGGAACCATACGTTCAACAGCCTTTTCGAATACGCGCTCAGGGAAGCGGCCTTCAAGAATCTGGCGAGCTGTACGCTCTTTGATTCCGCCCGGATGGCCGGTATGCCAGTAGTATTTCTTGTCGGTATATTTCTTACCGGTGAATACAACCTTGTCAGCATTGATTACGATGACATTGTCACCATCATCAACGTGTGGGGTGAAGGTTGGCTTGTTCTTACCGCGCAGAATGTTGGCGACGATAGTGGCAAGACGACCAACGACGAGACCTTCGGCGTCAATCAAAATCCACTTCTTCTCAACTTCGGCTGGCTTCTGAGAGAAAGTTGCCATAAAAGTTTTCCTTGGATAATCCTTCCTGCATGGAAGGCATTTTTTGTTGCTTGTATTATGAGTGTTCCGGACGGAACCTTCACAACATAAACAAATGTGCAAAGTTAACCCTCACACATTCTGCGTGTCCCTTACACAACTCTTACAGGCACGTCAAGCGCATTAAAATGAGTACCTTTTAAATTATACAATAAAATCAATGGTTTAATTTTAAGGTATTATAATACCCTATAATTTATCGGCTTGGTGGTACGGAATATGTCGTCGTGGCATGGGCAATCAACGCGTCATGGCTATCTGTGATGAAAATATCAACGACAGCAAGGCGCTTACCAAGTTTAAGCAATCTGGCTTCGGCCTTCAATAAACCGGCCTCTGCTTTGCGTAAAAAATTGATATTAAGATTGGTGGTGACAGCAAGTGCTACAGGGCCGATATGTGCCAATATCACCGCATAAGCACTGACATCTGCCAGCATAAAGAGTGAGGGGCCGGAAACTGTATTGCCGGGGCGCAAATGTTTGGCGCTCGCATTCAATGTCATAACGGCGCGACCTGCATCAATTTCCGCCACATGATAATCGCGACCCGCTTCATGTAATTGCGGAAACTCGCGGCTTAAAAAATCTTCCAGCTCTGCCACGGACATGACGGGGGTTAAATTTGGCTGCAATATTTTGTTTCCCTATTAAATATTTTATCAAAACATGTCATATTCATTAAAGGATGCAAACCGTACTTAAGGGGTAATGATGCATAACTATTTCAATGACAGCGATGCAGAATTGCGCGAGATTTTATCGACCGTCAAAACCATTGCACTGCTTGGCGCATCCCCCAATGAAGACCGCCCAAGTTATCATGTCATGGAATTTCTGCTGCAAAAGGGCTATCGCGTTTTACCGGTTAATCCGGGGCAGGCAGGCAAAGAAATACTTGGCGCACCGGTTTATGCAAGTTTGGGCGATATTGCGGAACCGGTCGATATGGTGGAAGTTTTCCGTGCCTCCAATGCTGTGGCTGGCATTGTTGATGAGATTTTAAGTTTAAAAACACTGCCAAAAGTGCTTTGGACACAGCTTGGCGTGATCGATGAAGACGCCGGAAAACGTGCCCATGATGCTGGGCTCAAAGTGGTCATGAACCGCTGTCCGGCAATTGAATATCCGCGTCTGATCGGCTGATTATACGCTTCACCACCTTGATCCGGTTTTATTTTTTCAAAATCGCAATTTTTGAGAAAATATTTTGCTTAAATGCCCGCTTTCTAGCATCGGATCATTTGCTTTTTTATGGTTTATCCATAAGTTCGCTACCAACAAAAACGGCATTGCGAATTTATTCGCCTATGGAGGGATTTAATGTCAAAGCGCGCACTCGGAATTGAAACACTGGCAGTTCATGCCGGAGCCAAACCAGACCCGACCACAGGCGCACGTGCAACGCCGATTTATCAGACAACAGCCTTTGTCTTTGATGATGCTGATCATGCAGCTTCGCTGTTCGGCTTGCAGGCGTTCGGCAATATTTATACCCGCATCACCAACCCGACCACTGCCGTGCTGGAAGAGCGCGTTGCAGCTTTGGAAGGTGGTACCGCGGCTGTTGCAACCGCATCAGGCCATGCGGCGCAAATGCTGGTTTTCCATACGCTGATGCGACCAGGTGATAATTTCGTTGCCGGTAACAAGCTTTATGGTGGTTCAATCAACCAGTTTGGCCAATCTTTCAAAGCCTTTGACTGGCATGTGCGCTGGGCAGAAGCCACCGATCCGTCTTCATTTGAAGCGCAGATTGATGATCGCACCCGTGCGATCTTCATCGAAAGCTTTGCTAATCCGGGCGGTATTGTCGTTGATATCGCAGCCATTGCAGAAATTGCACATAAACATGGCCTGCCGCTGATCGTTGATAATACGCTTGCTTCGCCATATCTGGTGCGTCCAATCGAGCATGGCGCCGATATTGTTGTCCATTCTCTGACCAAATTCATTGGCGGTCATGGCAACTCCATGGGCGGTATTCTCGTTGATGGCGGCACATTTGACTGGGCCAAATCCGGCAATTACCCGCTGCTGACTGAACCGCGTCCAGATTATGCCGGCATGGAACTGCACAAAACATTCGGCAATATGTCTTTTGCTATTGCTGCCCGCGTTCTTGGTCTTCGTGATCTTGGACCTGCAATTTCGCCATTCAATGCTTTCCAGATTTTGACCGGTGCAGAAACATTGCCACTGCGTATGCAGCGCCATTGCGACAATGCGCTGAAAGTAGCAACCTGGCTGAAAGCCCATGATAAAGTGGCTTGGGTTAACTATTCTGGTCTGCCGGATGATAAATATCATGCCTTGCAGCAGAAATATGCACCAAAGGGTGCAGGTGCTGTTTTCACCTTCGGCTTGAAGGGCGGCTATGATGAAGGCGTGAAATTTGTAGGCAATCTCGAATTGTTCTCACTGCTGGCCAATATTGGTGACACACGCTCACTGGTTATTCATCCGGCTTCGACGACACATCGTCAGCTGAATGATGCGCAAAAAGTTGCAGCAGGTGCCGGTCCGGAAGTGATCCGTCTTTCAATCGGTATTGAAGATGCCGATGACATTATTGCCGATTTGGAACAGGCTTTGGCTAATATCTAAAGCTTGGAGACAAAGAAAAAGACCGCGCTTTTATCGAAAGCGCGGTCTTTTTTTATAGTTCATGTTAAAGACTGTCTGCGAGCTGCTCCAGCCGGTAAGTCAGCAAGCGCTCAAAACGGTTTTCAAAGTTGATTGTTTCGACACGATCAAAGCGCTGTTGTTCTTTATCATGTTTTTCCATGATTTTTTCAGTCACACGATTAATGTCGTCACGCAGATCTGCGCAATCTTTACGGCTATAAAGCTTGGCAATTTTCTGCTCCATTTCACTGGCATGCGCGCGTGCAATCACCAGATGGCTTTCTTCATGACGTCTGATGTCGCTTGATAAAGTATCCCAAATCAGCGCCAGCTCTAACGGGGCGCGTTTACGTTGTTTCCAGCGAGGCAAAAACACTTTGCCATGCACATTCACATAAACACCGGTCACCTTGCAGGCTTTGCCGTCTTCTTTACCATAGCGCACTTTGGCATCAAAGCGGATTTCAGCTGCACCCGGATGGTGCTGGCCGGTTGATTTCAAAAATGGCCCTTTATTCGACAAGGCATAATCGAGATCAGCAGCCGTTTTTCCGTTGATATTATAATATTTTATCTCACGGAAAATAGAGGCAGACTGTGCCGGAGCCACTGCCGAAAATAACACGGAAGCTGCGATCAGCACTTTGAACTTATTGATCATATCAGCAACCCTTTTTAAATATCTGTGTTTATCATGTTCATTGTTTTGTTATTTCAAGCATCCAAATTAATGAGCCTTGCCCATTGTAACGGTTGCCAAAATGGTCAAGTAAGTTATAGCGCGATACGGTTGATAATGCGTAGAAGATAATCCGACATTACCATACTAACCGCAGTTATGATTAATGCATTGAGTTGGAGCATTCATAAATGTTGAAACAATGGCAACTGGCACATGGAAAGTCATTAGAGCTTGGTGCGCAGGCCATCATCATGGGAATATTGAATGTAACGCCGGATTCTTTCTCTGATGGCGGCCATCATTTTCAGGCTGATATTGCGTTGCAAAAAGCCCGACAGATGATCGAAGATGGTGCGCACATCATTGATGTGGGTGGTGAATCAACCAAACCCAATGCTGAAGCTGTGGACGCGAAAACCGAACAAAATCGCGTGCTGCCGATTATCAAAATGCTGGCAGAGCAGGGCGATTGCATTATCTCGGTTGATACATATCGTGCTGAAACGGCCAAGCTTGCCATTGAGGCGGGTGCTCATATTGTCAATGATGTCTGGGGCTTGCACCGCGAGCCGGATATCGCCCATGTTGCAAAGGCCACAGGTGCCGGTTTAGTGCTGATGCACACCAGCCGTGAGCGTGAATGTGAGACAGATCCGCTTGAGGATCAGGCGGTATTTTTCAAAAAATCCATTGAAATCGGTCATCAGGCCGGTATCGCTGATAATCAGATTGTACTTGATCCGGGCTTTGGTTTTACCTCTTCATTGGATGAAGATATTGAATTGCTTGCCCGCTTTAAAGAAATGGCAAAATTTCCTTATCCGATGCTTGTCGGCACATCACGCAAGCGCTTTATCGGCAAAATAAGCGGTATAACTGATCCGCTGCAACGCGATGTGACGACAAGTGCCACATCTGTCACTTTACGTTTAGATGGTGCGGATATATTCCGTGTCCATAATGTATCAATGAATGCGCAGGCACTTGCAGTTGCAGATGCTATCTTGCAAAGCAGAGCGAACAAGCTTTAAGCAAAAAAGTCTGAAATCACGATTGCTTAAAAATGCACTCGTTTGACAGGCAAAAGAGAGTGAAAATGTACACGATCCGGATGATGAACTGTGCTTTTTTTGCACATCACGGCGTTTTTGATGAAGAAGAAAGGCTTGGTCAGCGCTTTTATGTTGATGCGGTTTTGACCGTTGATGCCGGTAATGCACTGGAAAATGACAGCATTGAGGGCACCGTTCATTACGGTATCGCTTTCAAACTGATTGAGAAGATCGTCACCGGCAAGCGTCGTTATCTGATTGAAACTCTGGCACTCGATATTGCCAAAGCTTTGTCGGATCATTTCAAGCAGATCAAACGTGCTGAAATTACCGTGCGCAAACCTCATGCACCGGTAGCTGGCGTGTTGGATTTTGTTGAAGTTGTAGTGGTTCACGAACAGTGAGTGCTGATGGCTTCAAATATAGCGCATGGCTGGGTTTAGGCGGTAATCTGGGTGATCCGGCTGCCTCTATGGCTCATGCGCTGCAAGTGCTGGATGCCCGCAGCGACACGCAGGTGTGTCAGGTTTCCAAGCTCTATCGCACGCCACCATGGGGTAAAACCGACCAAAGCTGGTTTTATAATGCTTGCGCCTGTGTTGAGACAAATTTAGCGCCATTAGAACTGATTGATGTCACTTTGAGCATTGAGGCTGACATGAAACGCGAGCGTATTGAGCGCTGGGGGCCCCGCACGCTTGATATTGATATTCTGGTGATGCAGGAAAAAAATGCGGATTTCATCACGCTGGATGAAAAGCGTTTGAGCCTGCCGCATCCGCGAATGATGTTGCGTGCATTTGTGCTTGTGCCGCTTGCCGACATTGCACCGGATTTGGAAGTGCAGGGGCAGGTGATTGCGCAAGCTGCCAAAACCAGTGAGGCGCAAGGTATTGAAGTTGCCAATGCGGCTGCAAACTGGTGGAAATAAACAATAGAAAAAAAGCGGCTACAGAACAATCTGAAGCCGCTTTTTTAAAATCTTTGTAAGCGCTTATTAATTACGCGCAATATTGCTTGGAACACTGCCGCTTGTGCGCTTCAGGTTTAAGCCGATCACCGGAACCAGTTCTTTTTCCACGCGCACCGAAACGGTGACATTCATTGTATTATTGTCGGCAACACGCGCAAGCATCGCCCCATCAAGCTGTTTACGGTTCAGCCCGAGAACGATACGGTTGCCGCTTACATTACCTGAAATAACGTCCAAACCTTTATCGGCAGCGCCATCATTGAAAGCGCCGGTATAGTTTTTACCATCGCGGGTAATAACGGCTTTCATCGCCTGTGAAAAAACACCAACACGGCAAGAGCCATCCAATGTCATGCCGGCAGTGGTTTCAGGCGTGGTGCCTGCCAGATTACAGACGAATTTAGTGCCTTTGTATTTTCCGGCGACGATCTCACCGGAACCGCTCCACTGACCCTCAATCTGACGGAAAAACTGCTGATCATTGTCAGCAGCCAGTGCTGCAACAGAAACTGTCGTGGCAGGCAGCATTAAAAGGCAAGCAGCTATACGGTTTCTCATCACAGTGTCTGTTCCAAATTCAATCAAGGGGGCGGCCAATATGCCGTAGAGTCAGTCTGTATTAGCGACTGCTTCGATAAGGTTGATAATCGCTTTTAATGGTTAATGCTTCGTTTGCATTGATCTGAAAGTCAACAATTTCCCGATTATTTTCCATTATTTTTGCGAATATTATTGAGGGATGTCAGGTCGGTGACAAAATCACTGATCCCCGGTCGTTTTTCAGAGAGAAACGGAAACGGCCGGACAATATCCATCGCAGAAATGCCGATACGTGCTGTCATTAACCCGTTGATGACACCTTCACCAAGCTTGGCGGATAGACGGGAGGCAAGCCCTTGCCCAACCAATTGCTGAATAACGCTGTCGCCCATCGCAACCGTGCCGGTAACCGCCAAATGAGCAATCACATTGCGGGTTAGCTTCAAGAAACCAAGGCTACCCGGGCGGCTGCCGTAAAGCTCTGACAGACGGCGGATAAGCCGTGCGGATTCAAAGATCACATAAGCAATATCGACCAAAGCACGCGGGCTGACTGCAGTGACAATGGAAACACGTTTGGCTGCATGTAAAATCAGCGAGCGGGCTTGTGTGTCGAGCTGTTTCAAAAGCTCTGTTTCAGCAAGCTTGATGAGATTGCGCCCGTCAATAATATCATCCTTGGTTTCATCCAGCAATTTGCGCCCGCGTGCTGTGGCCGGAATGCTCGAGGTGACAGATACAAGTTGTGCAACCGCATGACGGGCTGCTTTGATATCATCTTTTTGTGCGGCCTCATGGGCTGCCAAACGCAGTGACGCAACAGAGGCAAGCCTACGTAATGAAATCAGCTCGCG
>JAEWHQ010000010.1 GCA_023387715.1 Pseudomonadota bacterium
TCAATTACCAGAAGCGGATTTTTATCCTGCATTATTGATCCCCTTCAGCCGGATTTTTATGACTGGCCGAAGTTTGATGGCTCGTCGGAACATCTCCTGCCTCAACCCGCTTTGAAAATTCCGTATCCTGTCCGGCAGCCAGTAATTTTGCCTGCCCGACCCAGTCTTCACGCTCAACCCGGCCACCGAAGGCAAGAAATTCATCAAACTCAGCAATGTCTGCCTGTGTCCATGCAGCGATCTGATCGAAGTGGAAAATACCGTGTTTATGAAGTTTTTGTTCATTAACAGCACCAACCCCTTTGATCAGGGTCAGATTATCGGGTGCATCGCCACGCGGTGCCTGAAGAGCGCCTTTTGGCATAAAGCTTGCCGCGACCTGCTCTTTGGCAGCCTCGTCACCTTGCTCAGCCAAAGCTTCCTTGGCCAAAGCAACAGTCACAAAATCCGCCGCATCGCTGCTTGCCGGAGCATCTTCAATCAGCTCGGCAACTTCATCATCATCAACGCCCAGATAGGCCGCAATTACCTTTGGATCATCACGGACAAATTCCGGCGAGCCATCAGAAATCTTGGTGCCATATTCAAGCACGATAACATGGTCGGATATTTCCATCACCACCGACATATCATGCTCAATGAGCAGGATAGAGGTGCCGGTTTCGTTTTTAATATCCAGCAACAGCTTGTTGAGTTCTGCCGATTCACGCGGGTTCAGACCTGCTGCCGGCTCATCGAGACAGAGCATTTCCGGCTCTGTGCACATGGCACGGGCGATTTCCAGACGACGCTGATCACCATAGGGCAGATCACCGGCCGGATCATCCGCACGATCAATCAGATCGATTTTCTCAAGCCAGCGCGTGGCTTTTACAATCGCTTCCTTGGCCGCATGTTTATATGCAGGCAGCCCCAAAAGACCAAGGATCGTGTAACCTGACGAGCGCATCAGCTTGTTATGCTGTGCAACCAGCAGATTTTCCAGAACGGTCAGTCCGGTAAACAAACGAATGTTCTGGAAGGTTCGCGCCACATGCGCCTTCTGCGTGATTTTAAAATCAGGCAGACGTTCCAGCAAAAACTGCTCACCGGATTTGCGCGTCATGGTCAACATACCACCGGTTGGTTTGTAAAAACCGGTAATGCAGTTGAACACGGTGGTTTTACCGGCCCCGTTCGGGCCGATAATCGCAGTAATTTCACCACGCTTTACATTAAAAGACAGGTCATTAATTGCAACCAGCCCGCCAAAGCGCATGGATAAATGTTCTACCTTGAGAATATCATCTCCGGTTTTGTTGGTAGACATCATATTTGCTTCCGCCATCAATCCCGCCATTAGCCATGCCCTTCCTTAGTAAAGGCACCTGACACCATTTTTTTACCGTGCAGAAATGCGCTTGGTTCTCGTTTGCCGACAAAGCCGCGCGGTTTCCAAACCATCATCACAACCATCGCCAGACCGAAGATCAGCATACGATAGAGTTCCGGTGTGAAATCGGGTCCGAAAATGGCTTTCAGGAAGGTCATATCACGCAAGATTTCCGTGCCGCCAATCATCACGATGGCAGCCACCGCGATGCCCATCAGCGAGCCCATCCCCCCCAGCACCACAATCGCCAGAATAACGGCAGATTCCAAGAAGATGAAAGATTCCGGACTGACAAAGCCCTGACGTGCAGCAAAGAAGGAGCCTGCAAAACCGCCAAACATTGCACCGGTCGCAAAAGCAGTGAGCTTGGTTGTGGTTGTATTGATACCCAATGAGCGGCAAGCAATTTCATCTTCACGCAATGCTTCCCATGCACGGCCAACCGGCATACGACGCATTCTGATTGTCACCCAAGCTGTCAGCAGAGCCAAGAACAGAATGACATAATAGAGGAAAATTTTGTAATGCGCTGCCGAGAAGGACAGGCCGAAGGTTGCCGCAAAACCATTAGGTGTTGCATTAAACGGAATGCCGAAGAATGTTGCCTTGGCAATACCCGACACACCGAATGTACCTTTGGTCACATCCGTCCAGTTAATCAAAACGAGACGGATAATTTCACCAAATGCCAGCGTCACGATGGCCAGATAGTCACCACGCAAACGCAAAACCGGAAAGCCTAAAATAACGCCCCAAAGGGCTGCAAAAATACCGGCCATCGGCAGCAAAATCCAGAAGGACAAGCCCCAATAGCTGGAGATCAATGCATAAGAATAAGCACCAACCGCATAGAAAGCGACATAACCGAGATCAAGTAGACCTGCGAGCCCGACGACAATGTTAAGCCCCCATGCCAGCATCACATAAATCAGGATCTGGACGCCAAAATTGTCGATCCATTTCAATGATCCCTGCATGCCAAAGACATTGACGATAAACACTGGGTAAATCAGCAGAATTGCAATACCGATCTGCGCAATGTGTTTACGGATAAAAGACTGGCTTTCCGCTTTTACAGGCTGAGCCGCTTTAGCCATTTTGCGCTTATCAAGCCAAGGCTCCAGAAAAGCCTTGAACAAAAAGCGACCCGCTGCGGCAATAGCTACAATTGTGAAAAGCTGCGGCCAGCGTGTGCTGATGATAAGTTGGTTATTAATATTCTGATCGGTTTTAAAGCCGACGATGAGAACAAAGAGCCCCAGAGCCAGAAGACCAGCCATGATGCCTTCGCGAATTGCTTTACCAAACACGGAATCCGAACGTGAAGACGATTGTAGCGCCATGATTACACCTTTTCGACTTCAGGACGGCCAAGAATACCGGACGGCATAAAGATCAGCACGATCGCAAGAATAGAGAATGCCGCGACATCTTTATAATCGATCGAGAAATATGCCGACCATAGCGCTTCAATAAGGCCGATGAGCAAGCCACCAACCACAGCACCAGGGAGCGAACCGATACCGCCAAGAACTGCTGCTGTGAATGCCTTCACCCCAGGGGTAAAGCCGTCTGCGAAAGAAATAACGCCGTAGAATGACAAATAAAGCGTACCGGCAACCGCGGCGAGCATCGCACCCATGACGAATGTTAGCGAAATAACACGATCCACATTAATGCCGAGCAGTGCCGCCATTTTGCGATCTTGTTCACAAGCACGTTGTGCGCGGCCAAGCGATGTGCGGTTAACCACATACCAGAACGCCGTCAGCAAAACTGCAGTCACCACAACCACCACGATCTGCTTTAAAGAGACCGATACGCCAGTGCCAAAGAGTGAATAAGAGCCATTAATCAGGTTTGGGATCGCTTTATTGCGCGGACCTTGTGTAACCTGCACAAAGTTTGACAAAGCAATCGACATACCAATCGCTGTAATCAGCGGTGCCAAGCGGAATGAACCACGCAAAGGACGGTATGCTACCCGCTCAATTGCCCAACTCCAAAGACCAGTCAGCAACATTGCTACAATCATCATGATCAATAGCGCCAATGCGACAGGCAAAGCACCGATAAATGTCGTGATAATCAAAAAAACAATCAGCGCCATAAATGCGCCAAGCATGAAGACATCACCATGAGCAAAATTGATCATGCCAATGATGCCATAAACCATCGTATAGCCGATGGCGATCAGACCGTAGATCGAACCGAGCGCAAGCCCATTGATCACTTGCTGAAGGAAATATTCCATCGAAGAGCCACCCATTATTTTATGCGGGACGTTATGATTATTGCCATATACGGCTTGGTTGTTATCCCTGAAAACCAAAACTAAACGCTGTATTACGGAATGCAAGCGGTTTTCATATCAGACATTCGGCTAATAGAATTGCTCACTCGCGCACGAATCTGGTTAGATAACTGATACTAAAGGATGTTTTACCGCTCTCAACACCCGCAATAATTGTATTCCTGCTTTCATTTCACCTGTTTAAAAAGTGCCGGTTTTCAAAAATTTTAAGCCATTGAGTCGCTGAAAATTCATTTTAGAAAAATTTTCTATGTCTGCTTGGAACTATTTCTGAGCTGACACGTTTTCATTTCACAGCATTAAAGAATTTTGAAAATTCAATGCGATGCGTAAATTAAGGTTTTAAGGAGTTAGACATGGCATCATCAACGGATAAAACCGCAGCAGAAGTACGCGATGCATTAGAAGCGCAGATCACAGAAATGCGCAAAGAAATCGCTTCTTTGACTAAATCACTTTCAAAGAAGGGCTCAACCCTTGCCGCTACAGCTGAAGATACAGCATCCGAATTTTATGATGTTGTTCGTGAACGTGGTGCACAGGCAGCTGATAAAGTTTCACAGCAAGCACGCATCGTCAAAGAAACTGCACGGGAAAATCCGATTGCAACCCTTGCTGTTGTTGCCGGTATCAGTCTGCTGGTCGGTTTGATTGCCCGCAAATAAAGCAAGCCTTTTAAATGTACAGTTTAAATTTGCCGGTGAGCGCTGAACGAGTGATCACCGGTTTTAAGAGAGGGTGAGCTGTCCCTTGCCCCCCCAGATAACTCACCCTCTCTATAATTTTTAATTACAAATATTTGAGTTTTCCGGTCACAGGCATCACCACACTGATTGTGTTTTGACCAGTCAAATTCTCAAATATTGGTATATCTTTCGCCTTCTTGCGCCCATTCACCCGGGAGAAAAATAATGAACCGTAACACGCTTTATCTTCTGCTTGGCGCCCTCATCGTCATTATTATATGTTTCAGTGTTTACACCTACCAGCAAGAAACCAAGCCGTCAGGGGTTGAACTTAAAATCAACGAAAACGGTGTTTCTGTTGAACAAAACTAACTGTTAAACATCGCCACTCGCCCTCGCCTTTCCTCCCAGTTCAGACAATAAAAAAACGGGCTTTCGCCCGTTTTAAAACTCTTCAGATCAAGAAACCAAACTTATGCTGGCAGAATTGCGCCCTGCAAAGTCATCAGCTGGTGCAAGAAGGCTTCCAGCTTGGTGCGGTGTTCATGATTGTCACTGTTGTCAAAGGAATGACGCGCTTCATCAATGCGACGCTGCAAATCGGAACGATCCAATTCGTCAATATGCGTTGCAGATTCTGCCAAGATAGAACAGCCATTTGGCGAAATATCAGCAAAACCACCATAAACAACATATGAATCAGCTTTGCCATCAGGTGTTTTAACACTGACGATGCCTGGCATGATTGTTGTCATCAACGGTGAATGTCCGGCAAGCGCGGTCAAATAGCCTTCGCTGCCCGGAATGACGACTTCCGTTACCTGCGTCGAAAGCAGAAGTCGCTCAGGCGACACCAGTTCGAATTGGAAAGCTACAGACATGGGTTCTCACTCAGATTGCTAAACAGACTGGAAGTCCCAGCAGGTCGATACCTGCCGGGACTTCAACTTATTAGGCTGCTTCTGCTGCCATACGCTCTGCTTTTTCGATCGCTTCTTCAATAGAGCCGACCATGTAGAAAGCAGGTTCTGGGAGGTGATCGTAATCACCTGCGCAAAGGCCTTTAAAGCCTTTGATGGTGTCAGCAAGATCAACCAGCTTACCAGGAGAACCGGTGAAGATTTCAGCCACGAAGAATGGCTGGCTGAGGAAGCGTTCGATCTTACGAGCGCGCGCAACTGTCAGCTTATCTTCTTCAGACAATTCATCCATACCAAGAATGGCGATGATGTCCTGAAGGGACTTGTAGCGCTGCAGGATGGACTGAACCTGACGGGCAACTTCATAATGCTCTTCACCAACGATCATTGGGTCAAGCATACGGGAAGTTGAATCGAGCGGATCAACAGCAGGGTAAATACCCTTTTCAGCGATCGAACGGTTAAGAACGGTCGTTGCATCCAAGTGCGCAAAGGATGTTGCCGGAGCAGGGTCGGTCAAGTCATCCGCAGGAACGTAAATCGCCTGAACGGAGGTAATCGAACCCTTGGTTGTTGTGGTAATGCGTTCCTGCATCTGACCCATGTCAGTTGCCAGTGTTGGCTGATAACCAACAGCAGAAGGAATACGACCCAACAGTGCCGACACTTCAGAACCAGCCTGTGTGAAGCGGAAGATGTTGTCCACGAAGAACAGAACGTCCTGACCTTCATCACGGAAGTTTTCCGCAATTGTCA
The DNA here is from genome assembly GCA_023387715.1 of Pseudomonadota bacterium. Classification (GTDB taxonomy): domain Bacteria; phylum Pseudomonadota; class Alphaproteobacteria; order Rhizobiales; family Rhizobiaceae; genus Paenochrobactrum; species Paenochrobactrum glaciei. Next base: position 6,049 of record JAEWHQ010000010.1, read on the forward strand.
AACCGGAGAGAGCAACACGTGCACGAGCACCCGGTGGTTCGTTCATCTGACCGTAAACGAGTGCAGCTTTGGAACCTTCACCGCCGCCCATCTTGTTCACGCCGGATTCGATCATTTCGTGGTAAAGGTCGTTACCTTCACGGGTACGCTCACCAACACCGGCGAATACAGAGTAACCACCGTGGGCTTTAGCCACGTTGTTGATCAATTCCATGATCAGAACGGTTTTACCAACGCCGGCACCACCGAAGAGACCAATTTTACCACCCTTGGCGTATGGCGCCAACAGGTCAACAACCTTAATACCGGTGACGAGAATCTCAGATTCTGTCGACTGTTCGATATATTCAGGAGCTTCCTGGTGAATTGCACGGCGTGCAACTGTTTTAATCGGGCCGGCTTCGTCAACAGGCTCACCGATCACGTTCATGATACGGCCGAGCGTTTCTTCACCAACCGGAACCATAATAGGTGCACCGGTGTCAGTTACCTGCTGTCCGCGGACGAGACCTTCTGTCGAGTCCATCGCAATGGTACGAACAGTGTTTTCGCCCAAATGCTGTGCAACTTCAAGCACGAGACGGGCACCGAGGTTATCTGTTTCCAGTGCGTTGAGGATCAGCGGCAGCTGACCATCTTCGAACTGAACGTCAACAACCGCACCAATCACCTGCTTGATACGTCCGACAGCACCAGTGGCGGCTGCCTTCGTTGCGGTAGACTTGGCAGAAGCCTTAGCCGGAGCCTTGGCCGCCTTATCTTCCGGCGCCGCCTTTGCTGCGGCGGTAGTTTTCGGGGTCGCTGCTTTAGCCATCGATCCTTACCTTCCGATTAGAGCGCTTCCGCGCCCGAAATGATTTCGATCAGTTCCTTAGTGATCTGGGCCTGACGCTGACGGTTATATGTGATCGACAATTTGTTGATCATATCACCGGCGTTACGCGTCGCATTATCCATAGCACTCATCTTCGCGCCCATTTCGCCCGCCACATTTTCCAGCAATGCACGGAAAATCTGGACCGAAATATTACGCGGGATCAGCGTGCTGAGGATAGCCGCAGGATCAGGTTCGTATTCATAAATCGCGCCATCGGAACCGGTCGCTTCGCTGCTCTGCGGCGCAGAGGCCGGAATGAGCTGCAATGCAGTTGGCACCTGAGCGATGACCGACTTGAATTCAGAATAGAACAGTGTGCAAACGTCAAACGCACCTTCTTCGAACAACTTGATGACCTTCTGGCCGATATCATCCGCATGGATGAAAGCAAGCTGTTTGACTTCGCGCAGATTGACATGGTCGATAATGTTGGCAGCAAATTCACGACGCAGAATATCCGCGCCTTTTTTACCCACTGTCAAAATCTTGACCGTTTTGCCCTGGCTAAGGAGCTTTCTTGCATGATCGCGCGCATGGCGTGCGATCTGTGAGTTAAAGCCACCGCAAAGGCCTCGTTCCGCCGTAGCGACGACGAGCAAATGCACGTCGTCCTTTCCGGTTCCGGTCATAAGCTGCGGAGCATCATCACCGCTTACGTTCTCAGCAATGTTTGCCAGAACGGCACTCATACGCTGTGAGTAAGGGCGGGCTGCTTCCGCTGCTTCCTGGGCACGGCGCAGTTTAGCCGCAGCGACCATTTGCATCGCTTTGGTAATTTTCTGCGTCGCCTTGACCGAGGCGATACGGTTTCTCAGATCCTTTAGTGAAGGCATCCGTTCATCCCGTCACAAAGTTCAAGCAAAGGACTTGGCGTAAGCGTCAACCGCTGCCTTGAGCTTTGCCTTGATGTCATCGGTAAGAGCTTTCTCATCACGGATCGCGTCAAGCACATCTTTGTGCTCGGTGCGCAGTGAGGACAGAAGACCCTGTTCGAATTTGCCAACCTGATTAACAGCGATTGCATCGAGATAGCCGTTAACACCGGCATAAATCACTGCAACCTGTTCTTCTGTTTTCAGCGGCGAGAACTGCGGCTGCTTCAGAAGCTCGGTCAGACGTGCACCACGGTTCAAAAGACGCTGGGTTGCAGCATCAAGATCGGAACCGAACTGGGCGAATGCTGCCATTTCGCGGTACTGTGCGAGCTCACCTTTAATGGAGCCGGCAACCTGTTTCATCGCTTTGACCTGGGCCGCAGAACCAACGCGGGAAACAGACAGACCAACGTTCACAGCAGGACGGATACCCTGGTAAAACAGGTTTGTTTCCAAGAAAATCTGACCATCAGTAATCGAAATCACGTTGGTCGGAATAAAGGCAGAAACGTCGTTACCCTGTGTTTCAATAACTGGCAGAGCAGTCAAAGAACCGGCACCGTTTTCATCATTCAGCTTTGCAGCGCGCTCTAGCAGACGTGAGTGCAGATAGAAAACGTCACCAGGATATGCTTCACGACCCGGAGGACGACGCAGCAACAGGGACATCTGACGGTAAGCAACAGCCTGCTTGGAAAGGTCATCATAACCGATCAGAGCGTGCTGGCCGTTGTCACGGAAATATTCACCGATAGCGCAACCTGCAAATGGTGCAAGGAACTGCATCGGAGCAGGATCGGAGGCAGTCGCTGCGATCACAACCGAATATTCCAGTGCGCCGCGTTCTTCGAGAACTTTAACGAACTGTGCAACAGTTGAACGCTTCTGACCAACAGCTACATAAATGCAGAACAGTTTATCTTTGTCCGGACCATTATCATGGATCGGCTTCTGGTTAAGGAAGCTGTCGAGAATGATAGCGGTTTTACCTGTCTGACGGTCACCAATGACCAGCTCGCGCTGACCACGACCAACTGGGATAAGGGCGTCAATCGCCTTCAGACCGGTTGACATTGGCTCATGCACCGACTTACGCGGGATGATACCAGGAGCTTTAACGTCTACACGACGGCGTTCGGTCGCAACAATCGGACCTTTACCATCGATAGGATTACCAAGAGCGTCAACAACACGACCAAGAAGACCCGGACCAACCGGTACGTCAACGATCGCGCCCGTACGCTTAACAGTATCGCCTTCCTTGATGTCACGGTCGGATCCGAAGATAACAACTCCGACATTGTCGCTTTCAAGGTTGAGCGCCATGCCGCGAATGCCACCAGGGAATTCGACCATTTCACCAGCCTGAACATTGTCCAGACCGTAGACGCGTGCAATACCGTCACCGACGGACAGAACCTGACCGACTTCGGAGACCTCAGCCTCCTTGCCAAAGTTCTTGATTTGCTCTTTCAGGATTGCGGAAATTTCCGCGGCGCGGATGTCCATCAGCCGACCTCTTTCAGTGCAAGCTTGAGAGAAGATAGTTTAGTGCGAAGAGAAGTGTCAATCTGGCGCGAACCCATCTTGACGATAAGCCCGCCGAGAATCGACGGATCGACAGTGACATTGATTGCCACGTCCTTGCCGGCAACACTCTTCAGCGTTGCCTTCAATTCATTTTGCTGTGCGGTAGTCAGCTCGTAAGCAGACACAACATCAGCAGAAACTTCACCGCGATGCTCAGCAGCAATATTGCGGAAAGCTGCAATAATGCCCGGCATCACGAATAAACGACGATTGCGTGCCACAACACGCAACAGATTTCCGACCAGCCCCTTGATGCCTGCCTTATCGGCGACATTGGAAATAGCGCGCAGCTGATCTTCAGAGGTAAATACCGGACTGTTAATCAAACGGCGCAGATCTTCACTTCCTTCCAGAAGTGCTTCAAAGCGACCAAGATCTTTTTCCACAGCGGCAACGGAATTGGTGTCGAGTGCCAAATCGAATAACGATCCTGCATAACGCTGAGCGACACCTGAAATGAGCGAAGACGTTTCTGTCACGAAATACCAGCTCTCTACGTTGCAATCATAATTTTGGCTTTTTGTTTAGCCAGATTACGATCTGATTGAATGTTTCCGGAGAAACCTTTGACTACATAAGTAGCCGCACTGAATTTTGAATGCCGTCTAGCATAGACCAGCGGGACTCGCAACACGCGAATACCCCACTTTTCTATAACCTTGGCAGCAATTTTGGTATATTTTGCAGCTCAATGCTTACAAACTACCTTTATTGCACCAAACCGAAGGCAAAAAGCAGCGGTCCGGCAGCCAAGAAAAACTCTAGAATCGCAAAACTCCAATTATAGATTGAACTGGTTTTGTCCGACATAATTGAAATAAAACGACCAAATAATGTAAAGCCCCAAGCGGCGCCGATTACAAGCCATAAAAACGGCTGTGCGAAGATTAAACAGCCAAGTCCTACCCCTAAATAAAACCCGGCCATCGTTGACCGGATTGTTGCCAAGCCCTCCTTACGGCCACCCGACAAATCCAGACACAGTAATTTCAGCGTAAAGGCGGGCGCAAAAAACATTACCAGGCCGAATAATGAGGTAATGAGGGCACTTGTCCATGCCATCCATTCCCCGTTACTTGACGGCAGATAGAACTCCATTTTGATATCCCTGTCTGACTTTTCTCAATAAGCATAAAGTAGCATCGAAAAGCTGATAGTTACTGTCCGATACTTTATAAAAAACTCTGCGGATCAATATCGACCTGCACCCGCAGGTTTCCTTTAATCTTTGGCGCTCTTTCTAGCAATGCCCTCATATAGGCCTGAATGTCGGCACGCTTGCTGCCGTGGATCAGCAAACGATAGCGATAACGGCCACGCACAAAGGCCAAAGGCGCTTCTGCCGGCCCCATAACAGACAATTCAGACGAATGCGGCGCAGCACGTCTTAAAGCGCGCGCGTGATTCTCTGCTTCCACACGGTTCTCACCAGAAATAATCAATGAAGCCAAACGACCAAACGGCGGCAGGCCATTTCGCTCACGTTCATCAATCTCGCGCTCGTAAAAAGCTTCCGCATCACCACTGATTATTGCCTGCATCACCGGATGATCCGGTTGATAAGTCTGCAAAAGTCCAAGACTTTTCTTACCCGTTCGCCCTGCACGACCCGTCACCTGATTGAGCAATTGGAAAGTGCGTTCAGCCGCGCGCGGATCCCCATTGGCAAGCCCCAGATCGGCATCCACCACGCCCACAAGCGTCATATTGGGGAAGTTATGCCCCTTAGCGACCAATTGCGTGCCGATCACAATATCGGCGTCACCTTTGGAAATCGCCTCCAGCTCTAACCGTAAGCGTTTAACGCCCCCTGCCATATCGGAAGAAAGCACAATGATTCGCGCTTTCGGAAAGAGCGCTTCGGCCTCTTCAGCAATCCGCTCTACACCCGGGCCGCAAGCGACCAGATGGTCAAGTGTACCGCATTCCGGACAAGCTTCCGGCACCGGCTCATGATAGCCGCACTGGTGGCACATCAACTGCCCGCGGAAGCGATGCTCGACCAGCCAGCTCGAACAGCTCGGGCATTGGAAGCGATGACCGCAGACGCGACATAATGTCAGAGGCGCATAACCACGACGGTTGAGGAAAAGCAGCGCCTGCTCGCCGCGCTCGATGGTTTTGCCCATCACTTCAGTTAAAGCGGGCGACAAAAAGCGGCCAGGCGGGGGCGGTGAGCGCCGCATATCGATGGTTTTAAGCGTCGGCAGAGCCGCATCAGCATAGCGGCTATAGAGTTTGATTCGGGTATAACGCCCCTGATCGGCATTCACCTGACTTTCAATCGACGGTGTTGCAGAGGCAAGCACCACCGGAAAGCCGCCAATATGGCCGCGCACCACAGCCATATCCCGCGCATTATAAAAAACGCGGTCTTCCTGTTTATAGGCCGGATCATGTTCTTCATCGACAACGATCAGACCCAAATCCTGAAACGGCAAAAACAGCGCTGAACGCGCACCAGCGACAATCTTCACTGTGCCTTCCGCCACTTGCCGCCACACACGCTCACGGCTGCGCGGCGCAAGGTCTGAGTGCCATTCGGCAGGTTTAGAGCCGAATCGGTCATGGAAGCGATCCAGAAACTGCTGTGTCAGCGCAATTTCCGGCAGCAGGATCAGCACTTGCCGCCCCTGCTCCAAGGCGCGCGCCACCGCCTCAAAATAAACTTCCGTTTTACCCGAGCCCGTCACACCGTCGATCAGCGACACAGAAAAGCGTTTAGCATCAACCGCTTCCACCAGTCTGTCAGCTGCATCACGCTGATCTTCAGAAAGCGAGGCACGGGCAAAATTAGTATCAGGCGGCGCTACAACAGGCGGAACCGGAATGAAAACATCCTCAAACAGCCCCTGTGCCTTCAAACCATCAATAACCGTTGCGGAAACACCAGCCACATGGGCAAGGCCGGTGCGCGTCCATGCCAAGCCATTGCCCGCATGTTCCAGCACCCTTGAACGCGCTGAGGTTAAGCGCTCCGGCTCACCGCCTGTATAACGCAAGCCCGCAATCGGCGGCTCCGGATCAAAGGCAGTCGGAACGCGCAAAATCATCCGCGCCACCATGCCCGGAGGCGACAGCGTATAATCAGCCGCCCACAGCATAAATTTGATGATGTCAGGATGGATCAGCGGACAGTCAAAAACCTCAGCGATGCTTTTCAGTTTTTTCGGATCAACCTTGTCAACTGCGCCGTCAACAACAATGCCCGGCACCAATCTTGGCCCCAGCGGCACACGCACCACAGAGCCCGGCTGCACCGACATGCCATCGGGAACCAAATAGGAATAAGGCCGTTCAGACGGCAAAGGCACCAGCACCGGCACGATCCTAGCCTGCTTGTGCGGTGCCTGATCTTGGCCTTGCTCTGGAGAAAAAAACGAATCTTGCATCATGAGCGTGACCTTGGCGCGGCTTTGCGTTAAAGAAAAGTCACCTTTGCGCAATATGCTTATAAAAGCTCCCATCCGGATGAAGGAAACCTGTTATGAAATTCTTCGTAGATACCGCCGATGTCAATGATATCCGTGAACTGAATGATTTAGGTCTGGTTGACGGTGTTACAACCAACCCGTCGCTGATTCTTAAATCAGGCCGCGATATTCTTGAAGTCACCAAAGAAATCTGCAGCATTGTTGATGGTCCGGTTTCAGCTGAAGTTGCAGCAACCGACTATGCAACCATCATGAAAGAAGCAGCTGTTATTGCTAAGATCGCAGACAATATCTGCATCAAGCTGCCGCTGACCCTTGATGGTTTGAAAGCGTGTAAGGCGCTGACCTCAGACGGCCACCAGACCAACGTGACCCTTTGCTTCTCCGCCAATCAGGCGCTGCTGGCTGCAAAAGCCGGTGCCACTTATGTTTCCCCGTTCATCGGCCGTATTGATGATATTGGCCTCAACGGTATGGAACTGATTGCTGAAATCCGTTCGATCTTCGACAATTATGATTTCAACACCCAGATTCTGGCCGCATCTGTTCGCACCGTAAACCACGTTAAAGAAGCAGCTCTCATCGGCGCTGACGTGGTCACTGCACCACCAGCAACCCTGAAAGCTCTGGTCAAGCATCCGCTGACCGACAAAGGCTTGGAAACATTCCTGGCTGACTGGGCAAAAACCGGCCAATCGATCGCCTAATAGCCTTTGCTTAAGCTTTTAAGCTATTGAAATAAAAAATACCGGCGCAGACAAACTGTGCCGGTTTTTTATTGCTCACGTAAAGCTGTGGAAGAAAGTCTGGAACGGGGCCCGTGTAAAAACACCCATGCGGGTGCGGGGCGTTTGGCAAGGCTTGCTGCATCCCGTTCATTCAACCGGAAAGGCGCATAAGTTTGTGCCATCCGTGATGTCAGTGGTGTGAGGCTCGCATTGGGGCGATCAATCACAGCGATTGGAAACTGATCGGCAATCTGACGCCAGCGATCCCAGCGGTGAAACTGCCCCAGATTATCCGCCCCCATAATCCAGACGAAATTGACATGCGGATTGGCCGCTTTAATCAGCGCCAATGTGTCGGCGGTAAAGCGTACTTTATATGCAGCTTCCAATGCGGTTATTTTTATGCGCGGGTCACGCGCCAATTGACGGCTCGCACGCAAGCGATCTTTTAGCGGTGCCAAATCACGCGCATTTTTAAGCGGGCTTCCGGGTGTCACCATCCACCAGAGCTGGTCGAGCTTCAAACAACGCAATGCAATTTCCGCCACCAACACATGTCCGGCATGGGGCGGATTGAACGAGCCCCCGAATAGTCCTACGCTCATACCCTTTTCCACATGTGGCATGCGCAAATCACCCATGCTCACATCAGGATAAAGTTCTTTCAGCGTGGAAAAACCGGAGGCGTTCACCATCAGGAACTCAGCCGTTACGCCCGCGTCTGGCCGTTGCCGTGGACGCGATATTTAAACGAAGTTAGCTGCTCAACACCAACCGGCCCGCGTGCATGCATTTTGCCCGTGGCAATGCCGATTTCGCCGCCCATGCCAAACTCGCCGCCATCGGCAAATTGCGTCGAGGCATTATGCACAAGAATGGCTGAATCGATTTCATTAAAGAAACGCTCAACGGCTTTCTCGTCCTGCGCAATAATTGCTTCGGTGTGATGGGATGAATATTGCCCGATATGGCCAATCGCATCCCCCACACCATCAACAAGCTTCACCGAAAGGATCGCATCCAAATATTCGGTTGACCAATCAGCATCACTGGCAGGCTTGGCATTTACAAAGCGAGCAAGCACATCAGCATCACCGCGGATTTCACATCCCTTAGCGCTCAAAGCTTCTAAGATTGGCAGCAAATGGCTGTCTGCCACCTTACGGTCAACCAGCAAAGTTTCTGCCGCACCGCAAATACCTGTACGGCGCATTTTGGCGTTCACAACGATATTGACCGCCATATCCAGCTCGGCAGAGGCATCAATATACACATGGCAGATGCCTTCAAGATGAGCAAAAACTGGCACACGCGCTTCATTTTGCACGCGCTCAACCAAGCTTTTGCCACCACGCGGCACAATCACATCAATATTGCCGTTCAGACCTTTCAGCATTTCACCAACGGCAGCACGATCTGTGGTCGGCACAATCTGAATGGCATCACGTGGCAGGCCGGCACTTTCCAGACCGCTTACAAGAGCTGCATAAATAGCGCGCGAAGAATGGGCTGAATCTGAACCACCGCGCAAGACAACCGCATTACCGGCTTTGAGGCATAAAGCTCCTGCATCGGCGGTCACATTCGGGCGGCTTTCATAAATCACGCCGATCACACCAAGCGGGGTGCGCACGCGTTCAATATTTAAACCGTTCGGGCGGTCCCATGCAGCAATCACATCACCAACCGGATCTTTCAAACCAGCAATAGCGCGAATAGCATCGGCAATGCCGTTCAAGCGGCCTTCATCAAGTTTCAAACGGTCAATGAAAGAAGCGGCAGCACCAGCATTTTCAGCATTGGTAATGTCAATTTTGTTCGCTTCTAAAATCGCTGCACTTTGTGCAATGATTGCATCAGCCATCGCCAACAGGGCTTTGTTCTTCTGCTCTGCCGAAGCGATGCTTAAGGGGGCAGCAGCGGCTCGTGCGCGCTTACCAATCTCTGCCATCACCTGTGCAACTGTCATTTCTGCTCCGACTTTCTCAAGCATTCCCATGGCCCTCTTTTAGTCTGCCTTTTTTCAACTCAGGCAGATTTGCTCCCACGCACCACCAGATCATTGCGATGCACCATCGCTGCACGGCCATCATAGCCCAACAGCGAACTGATCTCATCACTTTTATGGCCTGCCACCAACAACGCATCATGCACATCATAGGCAATCAGACCACGGGCAATTTCAATGCCGCCATCATTCATCACCGCAACCGTATCACCGCGCTGGAATTGACCCTCCACGCGGGTGACACCTGCAGGCAACAAGGACTTGCCCTTTTTAAGCGCAGCCGCAGCACCGGCATCCACATAAAGACGGCCAGCCGGTTCCAGATTACCGGAAATCCATGTTTTCCAAGCATTAACCGGTTGCAAGGAAGGCTTGAACAGGCTTGCACGCTCGCCGCGATCAATCGCTGCCAACGGATTAAGCCGTGCGCCGGAAGTAATAATCATCGCCGTACCAGCAGCATTGGCAATCTTACCGGCATCAAGCTTCGTCTTCATGCCGCCACGCGACAATTCAGAAGCAGCAGCCCCTGCCATGGCTTCAATTTCCGGGGTGATATTTTCAATGATCGGCAAAAATTCCGCATTCGGGTCTTTGTGTGGCGGAGCCGAATAAAGACCATCAATATCAGAAAGCAGGATCAGAAGATCCGCACCAATCATCGTTGCAACGCGTGCCGCCAAGCGGTCATTATCGCCATAGCGGATTTCACTGGTGGCAACCGTATCATTTTCGTTGATGATCGGGATAGCCTTCAGCTTCAGCAGGGTTTCGATGGTTGCGCGTGCATTCAAATAGCGTCGGCGTTCTTCCGTATCAGAAAGAGTGAGGAGAACCTGTCCTGCCTGAATATCATGTGCGCCCAGCACATCGGCGTAGGCTTTAGCAAGAGCGATCTGACCGGCAGCAGCGGCTGCCTGACTTTCTTCCAGCTTCAGCGCCTTTTTGGGCAGTTTCAAAATGGTGCGCCCCAGTGCAATCGCACCGGAAGACACCACCAGAACCTCAACCCCTTGGGCAGATAAAGCGGCAATATCCTGCCCCAGACTATCCAGCCAATCGCGCTTCAACCCGGTCGCCCGATCAACCAATAAAGCAGAACCGATTTTTACAACAATCCGCTTATATTGATTGAGTGCCGCCAAACCCTTCTCGCCATTCCCGCCCATGTCATTCTCTTATGTTTTTTTGGCTCTTATATGTTTTGGTTTTTTATAGATCGTCGTCTTCGACAATACCTTTTTCAGCCTTGCGGCTGGTTTCGACAATGCTGATCAGCTGGCGCAAGACACCTTCAATGCCTTCGCGGCTGACCGCAGAAATCTGCATGGGCACTCTGCCGCACACTTTTTGAAGCTCGGCCGCTTTTTGCTGACGGGTTTCCGGATCAAGCGTGTCGATCTGTGAAAGTGCCACAATTTCCAGCTTCTCATCCAAGCCGCCGCCATAAGCCTCAAGCTCATTGCGGATGGTGGTGTAAGCTTTAGCGACATCTTCTTCCTGTGCAGAAACCAGATGCAGCAA